>DASUXH010000347.1:0-3083 GCA_036378015.1 Nitrospira sp.
GCAGCGACCTGCAACGGAGATGAGGATGCCTGGTTGGACCAGGATGGCGCCTAACTCTTCAGCTTGCTCGTAAACAGCTTGCGAAATTTAGCGACCTTAGGTCCCACCACAGCCGTGCAATAACCCTGAAACGGATTGCGCGCGAAATATTCCTGATGATAGGGCTCGGCTTCGTGCCACGTGGTGGCGACGACGAGTTCGGTGACGATCGGATTGGAATACACATGATCTCGAGTAAATTCCGCCATCACTTCCTCGGCAATTCGCTTCTGCTCCGGGCTGTGGTAAAAAACCGCTGAGCGGTACTGAGTGCCGACATCGTTCCCCTGACGGTTGAGCGTCGTAGGATCATGAACGGTGAAAAAGACCTGCAGAAGCTCCCGATAACTGACGACGTCGGGGTCGAAAGAAACCTTGACCGCCTCAGCGTGGCCGGTGCGTCCGCCGCAGACCGCCTCATAGGTCGGTCGCTCGGCCTGACCGCCCGTATATCCCGATTCCACAGACCGCACGCCCTTCATCTGGTCGTAGACGGCCTCTAGACACCAGAAGCATCCACCGGCAAGTGTCGCGATTTCTTCCCTCATGACGCGTCTCGCACCTTCCGCTCAGCGGGATGCCGGCCGCTCGAAATGGCCGCTAGCAATCGAGATATATCATAGAAAAGACAGGCTCGCGAGGGAGGAATGCGAAGAGGCGGGGAGAAACTAGCTCATTCAATCGGCTTTGAGATTGGCGATCACTTGCCTAAGTTTTATCCGCTCGTCCGGATGCATGATGGTAAATTCCAGGCCGAAGACATTGCCCTTGACCCATCGAACCTGCGCCTCTTCAACCCGTAACGGCCAGCTCAATCCGGGTGCATAAATTCGACATTCGAACGCCGCACCAGCGACCACGGGAGCATCCGATTCGATCCGGCATCCTCCATCCGAAAGGTCCAGTGTCTTGCCTTGTCCTTCGCGTTGCCCTCCCGAGAAGGTACTGCGAAATTGAGCGGTAAAGCGTGGGTGTGATCTTTTTTCTGTTCCACGATCCTTTTTCACCGCCTGCGCCTTGACCGCCATCGGTTCTATCCTCCCACCGCCCTGCGCCGGAAACGAAGCACCCCGACGTCTTCCCGAGGGAATCCGCCGGGGCGCGTCAGTGCCTGAATGCAAGGCGCCTATTTCTTTCTCAACAACACATGGCCGCGACGATTGAGTTGATAGCAGGATTCATCATGTTCCGAGCAGAAGGGACGCTCCTTGCCGTACGACACGATGCCGATCTGTTTCGGACTCACGCCGAGCTCCGTAAGATACATGCGAGCGCTTTTCGAACGCTTATCCCCCAGAACCATGTTGTAATCGGTCGTGCCTCGTTCGTCACAGTGGCCCTCAACCTTCAGCAGCGCTCCAGGATGATCCTTCAGCCACTTGGCATTGTGGTTCAACGCCTCCCGTCCCGAGTCCGACAGAGTCCACTCGTCGTATCCGAAAAACACATCCTTCAGACCCGCTTCCATGGCTGCTCGTTCTTCTCTCGTCAATTCCGCATGGTGCCGAGTCCCGGCATTCGTCGGTGAGGCAGACGAAGATGACAAGCCCGCGATGCCGCCGCCACGGGCCAGGTACTCGTCCCTGGGATCCTGAGAAAATCCGCTTAGCTCGCCGGGTGAAGTCCCTTGCATCCCGGGGAAATTGGGATTGACCCCCTGGCCGTTCCATCCGGATGTTCCGCCTTCGCGTGTAGCTCCGGCTGTTTGATCGCCGTCGGACTGCAGCCACTTCATGCCGCAACCAGATGTCCCTAACGTCATTGCGCCCAAAGCCGCCACCAGAAACGTTTTCCCGAGACTGACCTTCATGGTATCCCCCATCATTTTGGATGAATCTGTGCTAAAACAACTATAGCACCGGCGCTTCGGACGAGCCGACGGTCGCGGACGATATGACACAACAGGCTGAAATCTCAGGAGTTTAGAAGACAATGCGGATACGGAAAAGGAGGCGATAAGGAGGAAGGGAGAAGGATTCGCTCGTCAGATTTTAAAACTGGGCAGACCGTCTGTCGGCCCATCGGACCGGCCGCATCACGGTTCCCAATGCCGCAACGGCACAGATCATCGCCAGCATCAGAAGGCCCACCATCAAGAAGAACGCCGCCCGCACATCTTGGAGGATCATGTGGTTCATTGTGCTGCCCTCCTTTTTCCGGTCAGCATCTAGCGGGTATGCCACCCGCAAGAACAAAGCCAAGGAGTCATTGGATCACGCTTCGTCAGCCACCGTCCACAACAGGGGCAGTGTCTTGTCCAGACCAGTCTGCTGCGCTGCTCCGTGTATCCCCTTCCCGCCCCTTCAGGGGACCTTACGAAACCTTGCCTGTAGAATACCACGTTCAAAGCCATCCGTCTCCGAAGAACCTGTCTTCAGGCTACAACGAGGCTGGCCGAAAATCTATGCAGCTTTAGGTGGGGAGAGACCTGCGAAGCTGCTATAGGCCGTGCGGGATTGGCAGCTTTGCGCTCATTTCAACCACCCTTCACCACGGAGACCGCTGAATAGGCGTCCGATCAACATCAGGCTGCGTCAAGTCGGATGTCCATGAGATTGTCCAACGCGCGTTGGACAGCCGCCGAGATAACCGGTGGTTCGACCTGAGGAATGTACTTTGCCAGCTGGGCCGGCGAGTACACCTTTGCATGGTATTCCTGTTCCAATTCTGCACGCGCCTCGACATTGCCTTTCGCAGCTAGGCGCAGCAAGAGACGGCGATGCTCGACTTCTTCCTCCATCGTATTCCACTTCATAAACACCTCCTTAAGGTTCGGCTAAGGTAACGACCTCTGGCGGCTGTTGCGTGCCACCTTTATTCTCGTTCTGTGCGGCGTGCCTGACACGTTCAATCGCCTCTTTCCTAGGCAAGAACACAGAGAGTAGGATGAACAGGGCCAGGAGCAACACGACCAAGCCAACCGGCGTCCAGTCGCTGCGCCAGCGGGCCTTGCGGGCTGCGGAACGACGGAATCGCCTTTGCAGCCACAAGGAGTGCCCACCATGCGGATCCTGCGATAATGAAGCCATGCGCTTGTAGCTTCC
>DASUXH010000348.1:0-3969 GCA_036378015.1 Nitrospira sp.
GCGTCCTTGCCGGATCTTCCCAAGAACGGCTCGCACGCATAAAGCAGCACTTGATAGGCCAATCCGACGATGACGAGCGTCGTGATAGGCAGAATCAGCGCCCGATAAGGGACCAGCCACTTCCAGTCTTCAGGCGGCTCATTGGCCAGTTGCCGCGCGCCGAACCACGCCAGGACAATCGCCCCGCCATACCCGAGAAATTGGACCAAATCAGACGCGTGGAGTTTGCCCACCGTCGCTTCGCGGAAGAGCGACAAATGGCCAAGAATCGCCGCGCAACCCACCGCCAGAATCATCGCCACGCCATATTCCATCATCCATTTCCGTGCTTTCATGCTGACCTCCTCAACCCCTCATGACAACACTTGAGCCAGCATTAAGCATAGCACCGGCTGATTTGTACCGAGGGATCAATGGGTTAGTCCATCAGGAGAGGGAGAGGTATGAGCGGACTTCTTGCACGTACGTTTTGAAGGGATCGGCCATAGGAAACGCTTCCCGTCCACGCACCTGAAAAATCGACCAATTGATGACATAGGCAGGGAAAAACCTTTCCTCCTTCCCGGCGGCTTCTGTGTCAACGGGAGGAGCAGGAGGGCCACAGGTTAGTAAATGTTTCACGAGCTCGCCGCGACCGAAGGCCCGAGTGTTGCGGGGTGGATGCTCGGTCGCCAAATCGACGGCTTTATCCGTGGTCAGTCGCGGCACCCGGCCTTCCTCGACAAGACCGTAATACAGGCCCTTGTCAGGATGAAGATTGTGGTACTCAAGGTCCAGGCTCTTGAGCAACGGATCATGCCAATCCAGCTGTTCCGCCTCGCGGAACGTTTCCAACAACCACAACTTGGAGGCCCAGTCGACGCGCCCGACCAACCGCCGATAGTCTCCGCGCAAATCGTGCAGGACGGTTTCCCATTGCGCCAGCACCCAATCTGTCTCTTCGTCCTGACCTTGGCAGTGCGCCTTCGCGGCCGCCAGGAATTCTTCCTGGACGTCGATCGCCGACATGGATTTTCCGGACTGTAGCCGTACGGTCCATTGACGCTCCTGGTCCTGCGAGATTTCTTGAAGAGTTTCCACCGGCTCATTGAGTTCAAAGTCCTTGGGAGCCTTGCCGTCCTCGATCAGTTGCAGCACCAAGCCGGTCGTCCCAAGCTTCAATGCCGTGGCGAATTCGGCCATGTTCGAGTCGCCGAGCAGGAGATGGATGCGTCGATACTGATTAGGGTCGGCCAGCGGCTCGTCTCTGGTGTTGACGATCGCCCGATTCTGCTGCACCCACTCAAAAAAATCGTTCACGATATGATCCGCCCGCTGCGAGATCTGGAACGGCAGTTGCGGGGAGGAGGCACTATGGCCGATCGCGGCTCGAGGCACGATCAGCCGATCCATTTGAATCCAGGCGTCCTGCGGGCTCGCGGCGCCGACCCGACCGGATCCGGTAAAAATCTGCCTGGTCACGAGAAACGTCACCAGCGGCGCAAGGCCGCGGCGACTGAACGGAAATCGGCGGCTCACCAGGTAATTCTCGTGCGAGCCGAACGTGGCATCGGTTTCGTGGTCCACGTTGTTCCGGATCAGCGATACGTGTTCGGCCAAGCCAAGATCCTGAACCGCCCGTTGGAGAATGGCGTCTCCTGCGCGATCACTCGCCACCAGATCCGTCAACGACTGGCATTCCGGCGAGGCATATTCCATATGCCCCATGTCTAGATAGATCCTGCCGGCGTTCATCAGAAAACCGCCGTTTCCGGGGGGCTCGTCGTGCCCTCGATGGTGCAGATCCAGCACGCCCTGACGTTGAACATGAAAGATGTGGTCACGGAGCTTCTGAGCAAACCAGGTGGGGGAATGATCGGGGCGATCTTGATGAACGAGGAGACCGTATTCCGTCTCCAGGCCGAAAATCCGGTTCAGCATGGTGTCAGAATAGCGTGGCTTGAACGTCCTTCGGTAGGAGCCGACCCAGCTCATCCGGAGTCAGAGCCCGATATTTCGATGAGCCTGCCTGATTTCGGTCCAGCACCGTGCATTCGATCGTTTTTTCGGCGACCGTTTCACGCAGATAGGCATACAGACTTTTCAGATCGGCGGATGACGTCTCGGCCGGCGACTCCTGCGCTCGGTCGGGATCCGTTTCGGCAGCCCGCCTCTGCAATCGGTCCCCAAGCGCCCATGCGCGAAGAGCGGCTCCCACGGCCTGATCCAGGGAACCACTGGCGGGCTCGGCACGAAGCGAGTTCATCATCTCCTTCTCGACCGCCTTGGTTGCGGCAAGTACGGCACAGCGGCTGCCTTCTTCAAACGTTCCATCGTAATTAATGACAAGAAACGTCTCCTTGCCGGCTTTCGGTCCTATCTCCGCTAAAAGAATTTTGATAATAAACGGTGCTTTGAAAACCTCTTCGAATGCCTGCTTGATCACAGGAGCGACCCCGTATTTCACCATGCGGCTGCCCGTGACATCCGAAGGAGAACGGTTGAATCCCTCGACATGCGCCATTTCCAACAGGTTGAACCGCAATTTTTCCAAGTCCGCCGGATGTCCCATGCCTCCCAAGGCAAGGCGATCGTAGATTTCGTAGAGTTTTGGCGTCCCTTTGCTCACCGTCAGCAGCACAATTCCCGATTCATAGGCCAACGCGACGACAGGACTGCCCTGCTTGAACTGGTCATCCAGATATTGGCGGCGATTGCCGACCGCCTCCACCCACTTGTAAGGCTCTTCGTACATCGTGACCTCAGGCAACGAAATGGCGCGGCCGTGCTGAAAGCCCGTTTTGACCGCCTGTCAAATTCCTAAGCGAGTCGTGAAACGCTCGCCTCAAAGTTGTGCTTCAAATCCGCTTCGGCCAACGTTTTGATGCCTTTTGCGGTAATCAGCTTGATCACCGGGTAGAGGTTGGCCTCCCGGTTCACACCGCCCGTCGCGCTGTCGAATTCCGCGGCGCTCGTGAGCAGGCGCAACGCTTGGACCGCCGATTGCTCTTCGGTCATCACGCTCAAGGGTTGATCGCCCCACGTATTGACATAGTGGAGGATGCCTCGAATCGTGGGAGAGCCTGATCCTGACACCGCGTATTCCACCCCTTCGAACTCCGCGCCCAAAATATCATAGAAATAAATCTTGGCGCTCCCCTGCTCGGCATCGTACCCGGCAAAGATCGGCGCGACCGCGCCGGTGCCGGCGAGCGCAGCAGCCACGTTTTCCTTGAGCAGCTTCGACACGGCCCGCAGCTTGCCTTCGAAACTCAGCTCTTGAAGCTGCGTTCGCCTGTAATACTTGAATGAATGCTCCAAAATCCGGACCATCTCATAGGCTGTCGCCGGTACGCCGGCAATCGCCATCACGCTGTGGCGATCGATTTCCAGCACCTTGTCCGTGCGGTCATACATCACCATGTTGCCGGCGGTTGCTCGTCGATCTCCGGCCACCAGGACACCATCCCGGTACTTGAATGCCAGGATTGTCGTCGCGGTGGTAAATTCCTGATCGTGGTCTCCGCTGCCTGCGGCGCCCAATTGATACCCTTGCGCTTTCAGCAATTGAAAGAAATCTCCCTGCATCCCCATACTACACTCCAGTGCTGGGCTCTAAGTCCTGAGTGCTGAGTGTGAGCTCTTATCGTTCGCGCTAAGTCAGCACTCAGAACCCTGGACCGCTTATTGGCCCGTTCGTTGCCGGTACCGCTCCGCCTGCTTGGGATCCACCTTCCTCATCCGCTTCATGAGATTGTCCTGGTCCGGTGAACCGCTTTCAGGACGGCGCGGGCCTCCGCCTTCTTCTGTCGGCGACGGTGACTTGGGCATAGGATCGACCGGTCCTTCGCGTCGCTCCGGAGAAATGTGAATGATCATCTCAATCTGTCCTTTCCTGTGTTCCAGGCGGCAAGCGCCTCTGCCGGAGAAGCGGCCTTCTCAAACAGGGATGCGCACCGCTGAACATCGGCCGGATCAAAGAGGTCTCCC
>DASUXH010000349.1:0-2773 GCA_036378015.1 Nitrospira sp.
CCACCGCGGGATCAGGGCGGCCAGGGGCACCCAGCCAAGACGGACCAGGATTGCCGTCAGGCTGATCACTGCACCAGTGGCCAGCAGTGTGCCCAACCGGTCGGCGGGAACCGCCTGACGGAGCGCGCCGAGCTGCAAGCCGATCAGGATGAAGATGAACCCGTTCAAGACAAAAATGAGGAGATCCCAGACCGCGCGGGCCTGTATGCGAGTGACCGGTGAGACCGCTTCGCTGAAGTATTGCCGGACATGTAAACCGCCCGCGACGCACGCAAGCACCGCGGACGCGTGCGCCTGTTCGCCCAGCACCCACGCGACATAAGGGGCCAACAGGGTGATGGCGATCTCCGTAAACGTATCTCGCGCCGCACAGAGGGCCCAGCGCGCCGCCATGCCGGCGGCGAGACCAATCATGACACCGGCAACGCTGGCGAAGACGATGTCGAAGACCATCGGCCCGAATGCAAGGCTTCCACCTACCGCCGCTGCAACTGCCGCCCGATACAAGATTAACGCCGTCGCATCGTTGACCAGGCTTTCCCCTTCAAGGATCGTTACGATGCGTCGAGGGATCTGCAGCCGCCTCGCAATCGCTGTCGCCGACACAGCATCGGGAGGCGACACGATGGCGCCTAGAGCAATGGCCTCGGCCCATCCCATCCCGGGGAATAGAAGGCGTGCAACACAGGCTACGGCTGCCGTGGTTGCCAGCACGAGTCCCACCGCCAACAGCGAGATCGGACGCAAGTTGTAGCGAAATTCCCGCCAGGAAGTAAAATACGCCGCGGCCCATAAGATCGGCGGCAAGAACACCAGAAAGACGAGATCGGGCTGTACTGTGACGACGGGAAGTCCCGGAACCACCCCCAAGACCAATCCACCGATGACCAGTAGAATCGGATAAGGAACCACCAGCGTTTGTGCGAGGGTGGTGAGGGCGAGGACGATGCCGAGCAGAAGAATGACGACTTCGAGTTGATGCAATCCATCCATAGACGTCTCGGTTCCGTCTGCCGCTCCGGTAGGCTACGCGGCAACACGAACGGAGTCAAATGGACGAACAGTGCGATGGAACGCTGGTGCTCAGCGGACCGGCGGTGCCGGTGATGCGCTGTCCGGGATCTGCAAGCTAATTGAGAGAGCCGGCCCGCCGTTGGGAGAGACAGTTGCGGCGATCTTGTCTCCCGTCTTGAGTTTGCCGGAAGCGCCTTGAATTTTTGTCTCAGAGGAGACTCGGATGCGCACTTCGTGCCCCGACATTTCTCTCACCACCAATTCGTCGCCTTCCCAATAGAGCACATCACCCTTGATCTCCGAGCCGGCAGTCGTCGGCGATGATTCCGCCCAGACTGTAGTCCCCCCGCCCGCAAGCAGCAGCATGAGAGCCAACACAAGTGTCATACCCTAGCCTCCTCCCTAGTCTCAGACTACAAATCCTCACGACTCTTGTCAAATTCCCTAGACATATTGTCGTACCATTGCAAACAGGCGTCTCAGGGGAATGAAGGCAGGACAATCTAGGGGTCGGACGAGACGCCATTTGATGAAAAAGACGCGATTGTACCGGTAAGCGTTCGATGGCTCGAGACACCGGAGCCTGTGGCTGCTGGATAGTCGTTGCCGAGAGCCCGTCTTGATGCAGTTCAAGCACCCTATACCATTTCATTCATCACTCGAAGGAGGTGCCCGGCGGGAACGCCTTGGCAAAATCGGCGAAGGAAAAACTTCAGCTCTCACAGGATGCAAAAGTGAGCATTGAGGAAGCCATTAAGACGGCCACCGACAAGGTGCCGGGGAAGGTCGTCGAGGCCGAACTCGAGAAAAAGCACGGGAAGGCCGTCTGGGAAGTCGAAATCGCCACTGCGGACAACAAAATCATGGAAGTGCGTCTCGATTCGGCGTCGGGCGCCGTGATCGATGTGCAAGAGAAACGCAAGGGGAAGAAACACTAAGCGTTCTATCTCGGCAGACCGGTGATGGCCGCGCAGAGGCTCTAACCCATCGCCTCTGCGCGTCCTACTGGGTCAAACAATTGGAGGGGTTGAGTATCTCGCGAAATACGGCGGCCAGATCGAGAAGCGCTTGGCTTCCATCTCCAACATGAACGGACCCGTGCATCGTCGCCAGAGTTTTCGGGCGCAAACCCGCCAAGCGTTTGAGGGTGGTATCCGTCAAGGTGCAATACGGCATGTAGTTAGCCAACGGCCCTTGCTGGTACTCCCCGAGCACTTGCCGACAGCGCCCGATGACGTCCGATTCGGTCACCGGCTCCACGTTGCCGGCCTGATGGAAAAGATCCGAGCACAACAGCGTCCGCTGCGTCTCTTCGAAGAGGAGCCCCGCCTCCCAACAGTGAGGGACATGCGGCGTGGCAACAAACCGGAATCGATACCGACCTGTTTCCAAGAGTTCGCCGTCCGTCAGCCCCTTGGCCGGACGCAGCGCCATACAATCATCGACACTCACCAGCTTGCCCACCAGACTGCACACAGCGGTCGATTGCTGGGCTAGCGTCTGCCACTCCGGCAACGTACCGCACTCATCGGCTTCGAAATGACTAAAAGCGATCCATCGCAATCGAGCGGGATCGATGAGTGATGCCACCGCCTCCTTCACCGCTGGAAACATCATTCTCGGTCCGGTATGAAAGAGGAGCGGCTCCTCATCACGCACGAGGAACTGGCTGAACTGCAGATTGAATGGCTCGACGAAGGTACTAATGCGGAAAAGGTCAGGAGCGACTTCGGTAATCTGCGCCATGAATTCTCCTTCC
>DASUXH010000350.1:0-2618 GCA_036378015.1 Nitrospira sp.
TTCCCACTGCCTTCGGGCCCCTCAAACGTGACAAACAGGCCAATCCGATGGCCCCGTTTTTTTATTGGCTTCATTGCGCTCCAGAGTAGCGGCAAAACGCGCGGGATGGTAGTCCAAGTTATTGAAAATAGCAATAAAACCCTTGCGACCGTCCTATCAACCTCTGTATGATGAACAGCGGCCCCTCTCGGGTGCAGTTTATGTTGAAAGCCTCGCTAAAACGCTACTTTCTGACAGGCTTGCTCGTCATTACCCCCATTTGGGGCACGATCCTCATTTTGAAGACGCTTTTCGTCACGGTCGACGGGATCCTCGGAGATGTTCTGGCACAACTGGTTCCCAATCATTATGTTCCCGGTTTGGGAATCGTCACATTGATCCTTTTGATCTTTCTCACCGGCCTGCTCGCAGCCAATTTTATCGGTAACCAGATCGTGAAGCTCTGGGAGGCATGGTTGAACCGAGTGCCGTTGGTCAGGGGTATCTATTCAACATTGAAGTCCATGATGGATATCCTGTCTTTCTCCGAGCGCGGGTCGTACCACCGGGTAGTGCTGATCCAGTTTCCGAAGAATGGGCATTACTGCTTCGCCTTCGTGACGGGCGTGACGAAGGGAGATATGCAGGATTTGGCTCAGGAACCGCTTGTTCATGTATATGTGCCGACCTCGCCGAACCCGACCTCGGGGTACTTTCTTCTCGTGCCGGAGCGCGAGGTGACGGCGATCAATATCAGCGTGGAAGAAGCCATGAAGTTGATCGTGTCCGGCGGACTATACTCGCCTTCACCCACTCTCGGCGCGACTGATCCGGAGGCCAGATGGGGAGCCACGGTCAAGCAACCGGAAGCAGGAGTGCCGATCGGATGAGTCGGTCATCGGTGAAGGAAACACAGATGACGCAGACGACGCGGGAGAGCGCCGCCCGCCCCGTGTCGGGAGTCGCGGCTGTCGTCATGGCGGCCGGGTTGGGAAAGCGAATGCAGTCCAAGCACGCGAAGGTGCTGCATTCGGTCGCCGGACGGCCGATGGTGCTGTACTCGGTGGATCTGGCGCTGCGCATTGCCGGCCATCAGATTGCCGTCATCGTCGGCCACCAGGCCGACAGCGTGAGCCAGGTCATCAAGGACGCAACAGGGCAGAGGAATGGGCATGTTCCCATCTCCATCGTCGAGCAGCGGGAGCTATTGGGAACCGGCCATGCGGTCCTGCAAACTCGCCCGGTGTTCCTCGAGTCGGGTCGCGCCATGCCCGGACAGTTCTTGATACTCAACGGCGATACGCCACTGCTTCAGGAAGCGACGCTCCGGGAACTCCTCGAAGTGCATCGACGGCAGGAAGCCGCCGTTACGATTCTGACCGCGGTACTCGACGATGCGAGCGGATACGGCCGGGTCGTGCGATCGTCATCGGCCGAATGCGTGTCGCGCATCGTGGAGGATCGGGATGCGGACGCCGCAGTCAAGATGCTCCACGAGATCAATGTCGGCACCTACGTCGTTGAAGGCGACTTTTTGTTTTCCGCTCTCGAACGATTGGAGCCGAGCAATGCGCAGGGAGAATTTTACCTGACGGACATCGTGCAGATGGCGGTCGAGCAGGGACGGCGAGTGGCCGCGGTTCGGCTCGAGGATCCGCACGAAGGACTCGGCGTCAACACTCGGCGGCAACTGGCCGAAGCCGAACAGGTCGTTCGGCAGCAGATACGTCATCGCTGGCTCGATGCCGGGGTGCGCATGATCGATCCTGCTTCCACGTGGATCGATGCCGGGGTCACCATCGGGAAAGATTCGGTGCTTCATCCGAACGTCATGCTGGAAGGGACCACGGCGATCGGCGAAGACACCATCGTACGTTCCGGGACCAGGCTTACCGACTGTACGATCGGCAACCGGGTTGAGATTCTCGACCATTGCGTCTGTCGCGATTCGCACATCGAGGACGATGCCACGGTCGGTCCATTCGCCCATCTGCGTCCTCACGTGTTCGTCAGGAAGGGCGCCAAGATCGGCAATTTTGTTGAGGCCAAGAAGACCGACTTGGGCGAAGGCTCGAAAGCGAATCACCTGAGCTACCTGGGGGACGCAAGAATCGGAAAAGGCGTGAACATCGGCGCAGGAACAATCACGTGTAATTATGACGGCGTACGAAAAGCCGAGACCATCATTGAGGACGGCGTGTTTATCGGCAGCGACACCCAATTGGTCGCACCCGTGAAAGTCGGCGCCGGCTCGGTACTGGCGGCAGGAACGACGGTCACGCAGGACGTTCCGGCGGATTCACTCGTCATTTCGCGCGTCATGCAGGTTACACGCCCGGGGTGGGCCGCCAAGCGGCGTGCGCTTCTCAGTCAGGGCGGCGCTCGCCCAACGAAATCCGGCGCCGCCAGTAGAAAAACGAAGACGGCCGGACGGCGACAGAGCAACAAACGATCATGACGGCGGATTGACAGCCGGGAGTTAAAACGATGTGCGGCATCGTCGGGTATATCGGCAACCAGGAAGCGGTCCCCATCTTGATCGCCGGTCTGGCCAAACTTGAATACCGCGGCTACGACTCAGCCGGCGTGGCGGTCATGCAGAGTGAGAAAATCGAGGTCCGACGGAGCGTCGGCAAGCT
>DASUXH010000351.1:0-8321 GCA_036378015.1 Nitrospira sp.
TAAAGGTAACTATAGGGTCTCTTACTTGCAGACTCTCTACTACTGGCGTCTACCCTGGCTCTTCGGCATAACCGCTGTGGTCGGCTCACATTGACGGCGGGCGGAGGTGATGGGGTTGAATGACGATGGATCAACCCTAAGCGAAGGCTACCAAGGTCTTTGGGCTACAGGCGATATGAGTTGGGGGAATTTGGTCCCGACCCGTGATCCACGGGAGACGCTCCAAGTACTGTTGGGCCGGGAGATCATCCTCCATCCGAGTACGGATGGCGCCGAGCGGTTCCTGACGACTGAAGTCTCAGGGGACTATTCGGGGATTTTGCGACTTTGCAGCGTAAATAAAGGTGGTGGAGGGCACCGGAGTTTTCATTATTTACGCCCGACCTTTGCCCCTACGATCCGCATCCCGCTGCGATCAAACACCACTTGCTTACCTCGGAAAGCCCCAATAGCCACCCACTGACACCCAATCAGCGGAACTTGTCAGGCATTCGGGTACACTTTCACCCTTCGGTTTGTCACCAACATTAGCTACAAGCTGCAAGATGTCAGATTAGTTCCTCTTGATTCCTAAGGAATTTGCCGGTACATTCATCCGAAAATATACTAGGGCCAAATGGACTAGGGCCATGGCAAACATACTCATAATTGATGATGAAAAAGCCGTGCGTTCTCTTCTCCGTGTCGTTTTGGAAAGCGAGGACCATCACGTCCTCGAAGCCTCGAATGGCCGCCTCGGACTGAAGCTCTATCGAGAGGGATCATTTGATTTGATAATCACTGACCTCATCATGCCCGAGATGGATGGATTGACCTTGATCTCCGAACTCACAAGAAGCTATTTGAGCGTGAAGGTCATAGCAATCACAGGTACACGGGAACTGCTAGGTCGAGCAAAACTCTTGGGCGCCCGCCAAACGTTACACAAACCATTTGATGTGAAGGAATTGTTGAGTGCAGTGAAATATGAGTTGGCCCATTAGTCGGCCATTCACGGTTTGGTGGATGGAGGCACCGGAGCTTCCATTATTTACGTCCGACGTTCACGCCCACGATTCGCCTCCCGCTGCAGACAAATCACTCCTTGCTTACCCTTCCTCGGAAAGCCTCCATGGCCACCCGCTGATACCCAATCAGCGGGACTGAGAATACCGCTTGACGAAGCCGTCTCTGTGCGACTAGCATTTCCTTACGACGTTCTAGCCCCGCTGGCTGCCCTATCCCTCGCGTTTCCTGGTCCCTCGTCGCGCGACCGATTCTCCAGTCTCCGCCGCTCCAACGCCTGAATTAATCTGCAACGCTCTTCACGAGGCACCCATGAGCCCAAGAATTTATGTGGAGGGCCTGCCAAGTTCCGTAACTGACGCGCAATTGTGCCTGTCATGTGCGCCGCATGGCACGGTCACGTCGTCATGCGGTATCAAATAAACCTGGTAGTGACTTCCTCCTGCTGAGGAAGAGAACAAAGGAGGAGATTTATGCGTCCCATTCTTGTCAGCATCGTTCTGGTGGGGGGCCTGGTGTGGTGTGGAAGCCCAACGTTTGCTCGTGAGGCGAGCGACACTGCACCTCGCCCACACCAACTCCTTTTGACGACAGTCGAGAAGGTCGGCTCGGGTTTGGTGTGGTTTAAACCCATAGCTGGATTGGAATATCGGACCGTGAGCCTCCACAAGGCCGAACGCATGGGGCTCAACGAGCCGAAGGTCGGGGACGAAGTCTATTTGGTCATCGATGAGAGTAACGAGCTGATTGATCTGCACAGGAAAGGCCAGCAGCCTGCAGGCCATCGCCTCATCGCTGGCAAGCTGACCTATGCGGACCCGTTCTGGGAGTTCATCGAGATCACCGATGCTGACGGGAAGCAGACTTTCGCGATGGATGAGGGAACAGGCAGCAAGCTGTCCATGCGGAAGAAAGGCGAACTCGTTCGGGTGGAGTTGAACGAAGACAACGAGGTTGTCGATATCTTCCCGACCCGCTGAAATGCAGATAAGCCTCGGGAGATGGCGGTTGGCTCGTTGAATATCGCAATGTGATGCTGGGCGCCATGGCCGGTTTCCTCTTCCAGCCACCGGCGAATTTCCGACCGCGGGAGGAGCTAGGTATTTAACTTAGGTTATATTTTTTGGTGGAGGGCACGGGAGTTGAACCCGCGACCCCTACGTTGCGAACGTAGTGCTCTCCCAACTGAGCTAGCCCCCCACCCGAGGGAACGGTGACGCGAGCTGGGCCCCGCAGGGTTGATGTTGCACATCAGCGTGCAAACAGACAGGCTGCGGTAGAAGAACGGGGAGGAAAGGGCTCGCGTCCCCGTGAAAACGCATTATACACAACCCGCTCTTGAGTCTCTACCGAGAAGCGATTGGTCCTCATCTACGAGGCGCTGATGAGGGCATCGCCCGCCGGCTTCCCGTCATAGATCAGGACCCGACGGCCATCGACTTTCAGACGCCCTTCGGCGAAGAGCTGCACCGCCCGCGGATAGATCTTGTGCTCTTGTTCCAGAATCCGGGCGGCCAACGTTTCTGACGTATCGTTATCTAAAACCGGTACAGCCGCTTGCAAAATGATTGGGCCTTCATCCACGCCTTCGGTGACGAAATGGACCGTGCACCCGGCCAATTTGCAGCCCCAGTCGATTGCTTTCTTTTGCACCTCCAATCCGGGGAAAGACGGAAGCAACGACGGGTGGATGTTCATCATCCGGTTGGCAAAGGCGTTCAACAGCACGACCGTCACGATTTTCATGTAACCCGCCAACAACACCAACTCCACGTTTCGCTGCTGAAGGATCTCGAGAAGAGCGCGGTCGTACGCCTCGCGGCTATCGGGTTGTCCGGCGAAGGGTTTCGGATCGATGAACAAATCCGGGAGCCCATGCTTGTGGGCGCGTTGCAGCGCCACCGCATCCTTCTTATTGCTGATCACCGCAACAATCTGCGCTTGAACCTGCCCTGCCTCGATTGCATCAATGACGGCCTGCAGATTGGACCCACGGCCGGAAGCCAGGACAGCGATGCGAAGCGAAGGAGACCGCTTAGCTGACATATTCAACCCCCGGCTCATTGCCCGATGAGGCCACGATTTCCCCTATCTTCCACCCGCGGTCGCCAAGTTCCTGTGCTTTTTTCAAGACAGCCGTCGCCGATTGCGAGGGCACGACAAGAATTAAACCGATGCCCATGTTGCACACGCGAAACATTTCCTCTCGGTCGACTTGGCCCAGCCGGCTTAGGACCTGAAAGATCGGCGGCACCGACCAGGCCTTACGATCAATCTTTGCACGCACGCCCTTGGAAAAGATGCGGGGCAGGTTCTCCGTGATACCCCCGCCGGTGATATGTGCGATCCCTTTAATCCGAAACTCTGTCACCAGGGCCAGAATCTGTTTGGCATAAATCCTTGTGGGCGTCAGAAGCACTTCACCCAGTGGGCGGTCTAGCTCGGGCAACGTGGCGCCGACCGTCAATTTTTCCTTCTCAAAGAATACGTGTCGCGCAAGCGAATAGCCGTTGCTATGGAGGCCCGATGAGGCGAGCCCAAGAATGACATCGCCGGGCTTGATGGTCTTGCCGTCAATGATCTTTGGCTTGTCCACCACGCCAACGGCAAAGCCTGCCAGGTCGTATTCCCCATCGGGATACATTGATGGCATCTCGGCCGTCTCTCCGCCGATCAAGGCGCATCCCGCCTGGCGGCAACCCTCGGCAATGCCGGTCACAACTTTCTGAGCCTTGTCCACGGCCAGTTTGCCCGTGGCGAAGTAGTCCAGAAAGAACAACGGTTCTGCTCCGCTCACTGCAATGTCGTTGACGCACATGGCGACGAGATCGATGCCGACCGTGTCATGCTTGTCCATCAAGAAGGCGATCTTCAGTTTCGTGCCAACGCCGTCGGTGCCGGACACCAGGACCGGGTCTTCATATTGTTTGCTTCGAAGGCGAAACAGGCCGCCGAACCCGCCGAGATCCGTCAGCACCTCCGGCCGGAAGGTCGAACGGACGAGCGGCTTGATTCGGTCGACGAATTCGTCTCCGGCGTCCATGTCAACGCCGGCTTCCCGATAGGTCGTCATGGCAGGGGACGCATCTTAACGGAGGGGTTGTGAAGAGGTCAAACTAATGTGATGCAGGCTGTTCGCTTGTGCTGGAATCGGAGTCAACCAAGACTTGTCCTCCTGCTCGATGAAGAGAAGTGAATTGGGTACCGGTGAAATATCGAGAGGAATGACGCGACGGAGATCGAGAAGATGTATCTGGCAGAACTCAAGCCTCCGGACGCATTTCCACATCCAAGAGCTTGATCTTTCGGTGCAAATGGCTACGCTCGATTTTCAAATCTTCGGCGGTCCGCGAAATGTTCCAGTGATGCTCGCGCAGTTTTCGTCCGATATATTCCTTTTCAAACGCATTCCTCGCATCGCGAAGAGAATCATAGGGCTGCGCAAAAAGCGGGCTCGCGGTAGGTTGGATCGTCGCGTTTGCAGCGGCAGGCACGCCGCCGGAAGCCTTCACCTGCAACGACGTAGCGGCCTGCCCCGTATCAATGACGTTTCCGGGAACCATGATCATCAATCGCTCGATCAAATTGCGGAGCTCTCTGATATTGCCCGGCCACTCGTACTGCTGGAACACGTTCATGGCTTCCGGGGTCACCTCTTTCATGCGCAGCCCCTGCTCTTCAGCATGGAGTTTCATGAAATGGCGGATGAGAAGCGGAATGTCTTCACGCCTCTCCCGAAGCGGAGGCACCACGATCGGAACGACGTTCAGACGGTAGTACAGATCTTCACGAAAGGCCCCTTTCTCGATCTCTTTCAAGAGATCTTTGTTTGAGGCGGCCAAGACTCGTACATCGACCTTCAGCAACTTGGTCCCGCCGACTCTGGTGAATTGTTGCTCTTGGAGGGCGCGCAAGACCTTCGCCTGGGTATTGAGACTCATATCCCCGATTTCATCCAGAAATAGCGTGCCGCCGTCGGCCTGCTCAAATTGTCCCCGCTTCATGGACGTGGCACCGCTGAATGAGCCTTTCTCATGACCGAACAACTCGCTTTCAATCAGGGTCTCCGGAATCGCGGCGCAATTGACCGCCACGAACGGTCGATCTGCCCTGGCGCTCTGCAGGTGGATCGCCCGCGCGACAAGTTCCTTCCCCGTCCCGTTCTCTCCTCCGACGAGCACCCGGCTGTTCGTCGGCCCGGCCGTATCGATCAATTGACGGAGTTGCTGCATGGCGGGGGACTGCCCGACGAGTTCGAATTTCCGCTGAACCTTGGTACGCAATGAGCGATTTTCTTCTTCCAATCGGTACTGTTCCAGAGCGTGCTTGACGCGCAACGTGACATTCTCCAACGAGAGCGGCTTCTCGATGTAGTCGTACGCGCCCAACTTGATGGCTTTGACGGCGGTTTCGATCGATCCATGGCCGGACATGACCATGATTTGCGCATTCGGCACGATTTCCTTGATGCGCCGCAGTGTTTCCAGGCCGTCCATCTCCGGCATCCAGATGTCGAGAAGCATGAGATCAGGCGGGTCGGCCATGTAGGTTTTTAATGCCTCGGCGCCGCTCTTGGCGACCGAGACCTCATATCCCTCGTCCTGCAAAATGCTGCTCAGAGACGAGACAATCGCCTCTTCATCGTCAACGACCAAGATCGACGCTGACATGGGACTCCCTGCTATCGCCGCGGCTACACCGGCAATTCAAAAGTGAACAACGCGCCGCGCGGCTGGTTGTTGCCCGCCGTGATTTGGCCCTCATGATCCGTAATGATCCGCCGCACGATGGCGAGGCCCAAACCGGTGCCCGTTTTCTTCCGCGTGAAATAGGGCACGAACAACTTCTCCTGGTCCTCTGCCGCAATGCCCGTTCCTTCATCGGCGATTGATACGACGGCCCGACGGCGCTTCGTGTCGTACTGCGTCGTCACCCACACCCGCCCTCTCTGGTTCATGGCCTGGATGGCGTTATCGAGCAGATTGACTAGTACCCGCTTGATCTGTTCCCAGTCGAACTTCAGTTGAGGCAAGTCCTCGTCGAGTGATACGACCAAGTCCACATCCTTATGTGCGCCCCGATAGAGCGCGATGACCTCGTTGACCACATCATGGAGCGATTGCAACGCGAGTTGGGGCGCCGGCAGGCGGGCGAATTTTGAAAACTCATCCACCATATGCTTGAGACTCGCCACTTCGTTCACGATGACGTTGGTGGATTCGTCGAACACGCGGTCAAAGTCCGGCGCCTTCTCCAAAAACTTCTTCCGCATGCGCTGAGCCGACAATTGAATGGGTGTGAGCGGATTCTTGATCTCGTGGGCGACTCTGCGCGCCACTTCCTGCCAGGCCGCGACTTTTTGGGCCTTGAGGAGTTCAGTGAGGTCCTCGAAGACCAGCACGATGCCAAGGTCCTGGCCCTGCTCATCTGTCATTCTCGACGCGTGCAAGGTGACCGTCAGAAATTTTCCATCGACCTCCACCGTGCCGTCGAGCGTCAAGTCGTCGCGCTGATCCTGCAGCATGCGGTCGTAGATGGTCTGAAACAGGGTCAGCCCGAATTCCTTGAACGCCTCGTTGGCAGGCTGCCCCAGCATGCGCCCCGGAGCAACGCCGAGTATTCGTTCTCCGGACGGATTCAAATTGGTCACCATCCCGTTCTTATCGATGGAGAGCAACCCGGCGGCGATCGTATCAACGACGGTTTCAATATAGGCGCGGCGCCGGTCAAGCTCGAGATTGTTGCGCCGGAGGGAAACGTTCACCGCTTCAATCGTCGACTTGTTGCTTTGGAGGTCCGACGTCATCCGGTTGAAGGAGTCGATGAGTGTGCCGATTTCGTCGGTCGCCTTTGCGTCGATGCGTACCGACAAATCACCCTGCGCGATGGCGTCCGTCGCTTCCGCCAGGCGCTGGATCGGCACCGTGATGCTGCGAGCGACGTAAAATCCAAACCAGGTCGCCCCGAATAGAATCAACATCGTGATGACGGCCACAAATAAATACGCGCCGGCCTTAATCGGATTTTTCATCGCTTTGATCTGCTTGTATTCCTCGTATTGGCGGCCGATGCCGTCCATCTTTGCGAGAAGGGATTCGGGCACGTAGGCATCGACCACCACGACGCCTCCCACCTCGCTCCCCCGGCCGCTTGCCGCGACAGGCGCGGCCGCACGGACCAGCCTCCCCGTCTGCGCTTCTTGAACGGTATTCGCCTCCTGCTTTCCGTTGATGGCCTGAAGCACAAGCTGCCCAATCGGTAAATCCAGGACCCCTGCCGGGACTTCAGCATCAAGCGATTTTGTCAGCGTTTCCATTTTTGCGGAATAGACTTCAATCCCCGCGACCCCGAATTCCACCCGCTTGCGGGCCATCGCGGCGACCAGCAGATCGCGCTGCTCGGGCAGCAGCATGTCTTCTCTGAAAATTTCGTGGCTGATGGCGCGGGCGCTGTTCACGGCCAGCGTGATGTGACCGGCATGTTGCATCTTCGCCACTTCGTAAGAATCGCGCATGACCCGGTCGATCTGATCGCTGAACCACACATCCACGGCCTTGTTCACCAAGCCGCTGGCGACGAACGCCAACAGCATGGTAGGGATCAGCGAAAACCCGATGAAGGCAGCGACCAGCTTCGTGCGAAAGCCCGATCCGATCAACCGATGGCGGCGTTCGAAATAGGCTTTGATAAGATTTCGTGAAAGAAGGAGCAGCAAGACGACAAAACCGATGAGATCGAGATTGATCAACAGGAGCACGAGGGCATAGCTCGTGGATGGGAAAAATGCGTCCGGATCATCGCTGCCAGGAACGACGATCTGGCCGTAGTAGAACGTCAGCGCAAGACAGGGAATGAGAAACAACAGCAGAATCCAAACCGGCTTCAGGTGCCGTTTCCGACGCTCTGTCTCTTGAGGCGGAGGAGGACTCGTCTCAGAGGAACGGCGCAGTCCTGCCGGGTCAGCCGGTGTACGACGGTCGGGACCAACCCAGGCAGACGTGGCCATGTTTGGGCGGGATTCACTCACAGCCCAAGCTCCTCTGTATGATGGCACGGACCTACGGCAGGCACGGTGCTCACTATAGCGGAAATGGAAGCCTGGCTCAAAGGTTGCGACGCTCTCCAGAGGAGAGGAAGCTGCATACAGCTAGCAGGATTACTTCGAAGTCAAACTGACGTATTTCATGCGCAGCGCGTAAAGCATATCGCGCAATACGGTTTGTTCTTCAGTCGACAAATTTCCCTTCGTCTTCGTATCCAACACCGAGAGCAGATCAATGATTTCTTTCGCTTGCGGCAGATTCACAGGCATCGCC
>DASUXH010000352.1:0-4174 GCA_036378015.1 Nitrospira sp.
GTCCGGATCACCACGCGCGGCGGAGGAGCAGATGGAGCTTCCGAGGTGGTGCCTCCGATCGTGGGCCCTGGTCCTTCGACGCGAAACTGGTATCCGCAGCTCGCGGAGAGCACCAACGACAAGCCCACGAACGAGCGGATCCACTGCGTCGTCATGCTCCAGTTGAGATTGGCCGTCTGCAAGATCCCTCCTCGTCGTCAGACCACAAAATTAATGAGCTTTTTTTCCACGTACACGATCTTTTTGGGCTCTTTCCCTTGAAGCCATTCTCCCGCCTCGTTCCGGGCCAGACGTTCGATCTCCTGCCGTCCGGCATCGGCGCCGACCTCGATCCTTCCGCGCAGTTTGCCATTGATCTGCACAGGAATGGTCAACCGGTCGCTGACCGTCAGCGCCGGGTCGAACTCCGGCCAAGGCTGCTGCGAAACGCTCGGACGATGCCCCAGCACCGCCCACAGCTCTTCCGCAATGTGGGGGGCGAAGGGCGACAACAATAGCACAAACGGTTCGATCAAGCTCCGCGATCGCTGCTCGAGTTTTGTCATCTCATTGGTAAAGACCATCATCTGGGAGATTGCGGTATTGAATCGTAGATGCTCGATATCGTCCGTCACTTTCTTGATGGTCTGATGAAGAATCCGCTGCTGCTCAACCGCGGGGGTCGAAGAGGCGACCGCAGAGGACAGGCGGCCTTCCTCATCCACCATCAGCCGCCAGACTCGTTCCAGGAAGCGGGTCACTCCCTCGACTCCTCGCGTGCTCCAGGGTTTCATCGCTTCCAATGGTCCCATGAACATTTCGTAGAGCCGGACGGCGTCAGCGCCGAACCGGTCGATCATCTCATCGGGATTGACGACGTTGCCGCGCGATTTGGACATTTTTTGATTGTCTTCCCCGAGCACGATGCCCTGATGGACGAGTCTCTTGAACGGTTCGGGTGTGCTGACGACGCCGATGTCATAGAGGACCTTGTGCCAGAATCGGGAATATAAAAGGTGGAGCACGGCATGCTCGCTGCCGCCGATGTACAGATCAACCGGCATCCAGTACTGTTCCTTCGAAGGATCGACCAGACGCCGGCCGTTCTTCGGGTCGAGGAACCGAAGATAGTACCAACAGGACCCTGCCCACTGTGGCATGGTGTTCGTTTCACGCCGCGCAGGCTTACCCGTCGATGGGTCCGTCGTGGTGAGCCATTCCTCAAGATTCGCCAGCGGACTCTCGCCTGTGCCGGAGGGGGTGAAATTCGTGGTTTCGGGTAAGGCGAGGGGCAATTGCTCCTCAGGCAGGGGCTTCGGCTCACCCTCGACCCAGACGATAGGGAAGGGCTCGCCCCAATAGCGCTGCCGGGCAAAGAGCCAGTCGCGGAGTTTGTAATTGACGGATTTGCGGCCCTTGCCAATGGATTCGAGCCAAGCGGTGATTTTCGGGATCGCATCGACCGGTGTCAATCCGTCAATGGAGAAGCGCCCATCCGACGTCGTCGAGTTGATCACCTTCCCCTGTTCTGTTTCGACAAACGCTTTCTTTTCGACATCGCCGCCCGCAATCACCTCGCGAATGGGCAGCGAATAGGTTTTTGCAAACTCCCAGTCGCGCGCATCGTGCGCAGGAACGGCCATGATGGCGCCGGTGCCGTATCCCATCAAGACGTAGTCGGCGATCCAAATCTGAAGCCGCTCGTCATTGACGGGGTTCACGGCATACCCTCCCGTGAAGACGCCGGTTTTCTCTTTTTCCAATTCTTGCCGTTGCAGATCACTTTTCCGAGCCGCGGCCTGCCGGTACGCATTCACGGCCCCCTGCCGGTCAGGCGTCGTGACGACGTCAACCAGCGGATGCTCGGGCGCCAATACCATATAGGTCGCGCCGAAAAGCGTGTCCGGACGCGTGGTGAAAATTCGAATCGTCCCGCGGACTCCCGCAAGGCCAAATTCGACTTCGGCGCCGATCGACCGGCCGATCCAATTTTTTTGCATCTCCAACGTGCTGGTGGGCCATTGGACCAACGAGAGGTCATCCAACAACCGGTCGGCATAGGCGGTGATTTTGAGCACCCACTGGCGCATGGGCTTACGAACGACATCGAATCCGCCGACTTCGCTCTTGCCGTCAATGATTTCCTCGTTGGCCAGGACGGTCCCGAGCGCCGAGCACCAGTTCACCGGCACTTCGGCCACATAGGCCAAGCCACGTTTGAAGAGCTGCAAGAAAATCCATTGCGTCCAGCGGTAGTAATCGAGGTCGGTCGTACTGAATTCGCGTGCCCAGTCGTAGGACAGCCCCACGGCCTTCATCTGCCGCTTAAAGGTCGCGATGTTCTGAGTCGTGGTGATCGCCGGATGGATGCCGGTTTTTACCGCATACTGTTCAGCCGGCAATCCAAAGGCGTCCCATCCCATCGGATGGAGGACGTTGAACCCTTTCATACGTTTGTATCGGGAGACGATGTCGGTCGCCGTGTAGCCTTCCAGATGGCCCACATGCAACCCGGAGCCGGAGGGATAGGGAAACATGTCCAGACAGTAAAACTTCGGCTTGGCGGGATCTTCCAGGGCCCGGAAGGGGCGGTGTTCTTCCCAATAGGCCTGCCACTTCGCTTCAAGGGCGTGATGATCGTAGGTTTTGCTCATTGCTGCTTAACGTGGGACTCTTCGGCCGGTAGACAGCGAATTTAACACAGGCAGGAAAGCCCCAACAAGGACGGAAGGTAGAATCCTGGAGCGGGTCAATGGGAAAACCGTTGGCACTCGATGGTTGGAAGAACTATCGGCTATATTGGTCTGGCGCCATGCACTCAGCGTCTCGTCAACGCTGAACGTTCTTTTTGTCTCATAACAAGCCACGGATTCTCAGGCCATCGAAGAACGATGAAGTTATACGCCGAATATCTGTTCCCTCGGCTCATGGATTGGATGATGAGCGGTGAAACGTTTCAGAGACTGCGCGCGGATCTGCTGAAAGACGCGCGAGGGAATGTGCTCGAAATCGGTTATGGGACGGCCCTCAACCTTCCTCACTACCCCGCCGCCATCACCCATCTTACGCTGGCCGACCCGGCGCGGCTGCTCAAGTCGAAGGTGCGGCAGCGAACGGCGCAGGCCGCGTTTCCCGTGACTGTAGAAGAACAGCCCGCTGAATCGCTCTCCTTTCCGGATCGACACTTCGACAGCGTCGTCAGCACGTGGACGCTCTGCACCATCTCCGATCCGGAACGGGCGCTTCGCGAAATCGGGCGGGTCCTCAAGCCCGACGGCCTCTTCCTTTTCCTCGAGCACGGGCGCAGCGATGACCGAAACATCGCCGTCTGGCAGGATCGACTAAACCCGATCCAACGTGTGGCGGCTTGCGGATGCAATGTGAACCGCCGCATTGATCAGCTCATCGAGAAGAGCGGGCTGCGCCTTGTGCGCTTGCGCCGGTTTCACATGTCCGGAGTGCCGCGTGTGATCGGTGAAATGTATCAAGGTCAGTGCGTTCGAGGGGACGGCGGCTGACGAGGCCGTTCTTATGCCCTGCCATTCAACAACGCCGGCAGGTGCTCAACGGACGTGAAACTGGCCGAACGAGCGGCGGGTAACTGAGAGCTGGATTTCGCGCTATGGATGATTGTGGCGATGCCGTACTCGCGGGCCGCCGCCAGGCACGCCTCGTCGTCGTCCACATAGAGTGAGCGGCTCGGATCGAATCCCACCAACGCGCGGCATGCCGGCCAGTATTCGGACCGCATCTTGAGGTAGCCGACTTCGAACGCATCCACGATCCGATCCACTTGGCGGTCAAGGCCGGTCTTGGCGGATTTGACGGCGACGCCTGCCGCATGGGCGTTGGTCAACACGATCAGGCGCTTGCCTTTGCGGCGAACGGCTTGCAGGAACTCTTCGGCACCCGGCAGGAAGCCGATTAAATCTTGTAGCTCGCGGTGCATCGCGACGACGTCAATGCCGACCCGATTGCTCCAATAATGTAAATCGGTCCATGCCAGTTCTCCTTCGACCGACCGGTACATTGCCATCAACTGTTCACGCGACGCCTCGAACGACAGCCCGTGGATTTTCGCATAGCGACGCGGCAACTCTTCTTCGAAGAAAACATTGTCGAAATGGCGATCGAGCAACGTGCCGTCCATATCGACCAGGACATCATCGATGCCGTCCCAATCAAGCGGAGAAGA
>DASUXH010000353.1:0-2060 GCA_036378015.1 Nitrospira sp.
ATCCGGCCGGTGTAAACAGCCCCCGCGGTCGACACAAGAACGGGTCGTTTTGTTGTCTTCTCTTTCAGCTACCAGTAATGGGTGTCAAAAAGAGTACTACCATTTGAAGGGATCAAGCAGCGCACAAACGAAGAGCGGAGACCGGGTCTGGAGAGCTTCGCTCGAATCTTGAGGCCTTGGAGGGGTTTTAGGCTTCCCGCTCGTTCCGGCGGGCTTGCTCACCGCCCCTACGCTTGGCCTCTCTCTCAGGAGTGTTCCTCTCACCGAGGCCTCCGCTCAATTCAGAGATAACCGCTGTTTGGCCGCCGTCAATCCCGCTTCTTCTTTGTCTCTTCGGTGACGGTGCGATTCCGTAATCGCTTGGTCAGCTCCTCGTAGGACTCGGAGCCGATGATCTTGTCGAACTGGCTCCGATAATTCTTCACCAAGCTCACCCCATCGGCGATGATGTCGTAGGCGTACCACCGGCCGTCCTTATTGATCAGGCGATAATCCATTGGGATCTCAACCTTGCTGGAGACGAGCTTCGTGCGCACCTCCGCAAACTGACCTTCCAGCCGTTCGCCGAGATAGTGAACTTTCTCCCCGGAGTAGCCTTCGATTTTTCCCGCATACCGATCGGAGAGAAAGCCTTTGAACATATCCACGAATTCTTCCCGCTCGGCATCCGTCAAGCGGGTCCAATGCGAGGCCAAGCTGCGCTTGGACATTTCCCGATAATCAAACCGGCGGGCGATCGCCTCTTCCAAGAGATGGCGGCGTTCAGCCTGCCGTGAAGGGGTCTTGAGCGATGGATCTTCCAGGATGCGAAAGACGTCCGTGAGGACCATCCGGACTGCTTCGGTCGGCGTTTCCGTCTTTCCTTCTGCCGCCCCCACAATATCCGGGAAGGGGACCGTAAGCAGCAGCGAAAGAGCGAGAGCATATACGGCCATGAGTCCGCGCCATGCTCGGCTCGGCACGTCATACAGCGTTGAGTGCATGGTCACAAGCGCGTGACTATTCCAGCACGAAGGTCACTTTTAGATCGACGCGATACAGGGAAATCTTATTGTTCTCGATGACGACTTGCTGATCCTGCACCCAGGCACCTTTGATGTTGTGGACCGTTTTAGACGCTCGGGCGATCCCGTTTTGAATCGCGTCCTCAAAGCTCTTAGGCGATTCGCAGCTGATTTCGATGATCTTGGCAACTGACATGGGCACCTCCTCCTGGGGTTATGCACAGCAGTGGATGTTCGGAAGTCCAATCTCTGAGAGCAATGGATATGCCATGGGGCCAAAATCTGAATTGACGGATGGGGGACGCGGGCCTCTGCGGGCCTCTATGGGAAGCATGAAGCGAAAACGGCGAGGCTATGCCGATGCGGCTCGTAATTGTGGAGAATATCCGCAGGCATTCCCCCGCGGCGTATCCGGTTGTCGCGAAATGCTACTCGGATTCAGACCATCAGCTTCAAGGCGGTCTTCGGCATTTACAGGATTTCAATCACTTGCAGTGAGCGCCTGAGGTGGCACTAATTTTGATTACCGTCGGCCTCAACGATGGAGGTTCCCATGCTAAATCATGAGTGGCATTGGGGGTTCAACGTACAGCCTGCAGCCGAAGATGTGACAGCATTCACATCGACATTCGTCGCCCTAGCGCCCGACGACTATGATGATGACTATTTCGGCTGCGAAGCCATGATCGGCCAACTCAACTCCGATGTCAGCGGTTTTTGGCTAAAGTAGAAAGCGCACCATCGCCAAGAGCGGGTTGTGAGGTCGTGATGCCGCGCACCCAGGATCAGATCATGGAGGTGATCATTCAATCGCCAGGCTGCCTGCTTGAAGAGGTCGTGCTGGAATGTCCGGGTCTGACCTGGAACCAAGTGTTCACTAAGATCGAACGTATGAGCCGGACAGGGCGCTTGTGCACCTCCAAGCGAAGGGACCGGGGTTCTATACCGTCACGCCGGCAACCATGTGCAAACCTTCCACATTGTCGAAGAGGGATATCGCGTCTAAGGAGGACCTTTCGATGAGAAAGCAGACGATGAAGGAGTCACAAAGCCATC
>DASUXH010000354.1:0-4428 GCA_036378015.1 Nitrospira sp.
ACGAGAGAGTGAAGGCACTGGTCCTGCGCATCAACAGCCCGGGCGGGACCGTCAACGCGTCGGATATCCTCTATCACGAGCTCAAGACCTTCAAGGCGAACAAGAAAATTCCCATCGTCGCGTCCATGATGGACGTGGCGGCCTCCGGCGGCTACTACCTGGCCATGGCGAGCGACGCAATCTTGGTCCATCCATCGACCGTCACCGGAAGCATCGGCGTCATCATGTTGACCGTCAACGCCAGAGGACTTTTGGAAAAGGTCGGCGTGGAAGCCAACGCCATTACTTCCGGACCGCGCAAGGACATGGGATCGCCTTTCCGCACGATGACGGCGGAGGAAAAGGCGATTTTTCAAAGCGTCATCGATTCGTTCTATCAACGATTTTTGATGGTCGTCCAGGAGGGCCGTCCTCAGCTGTCCGCCGACCAAATCAAAAAGCTGGCCGACGGACGCATCTATTCCGGCGAGCAGGCGAAAGCGGCCGGTCTCGTCGATGATATCGGCTATCTGGAAGAGGCCATCGAGCTGGCCAAGAAGAATGCCGGCCTCAAGGATGCCCGCATCGTGACCTATCGAAGGTCCGGCGAATATCAGAACAACATCTATTCACGGGTGCTCGGCGGCGGGACGGGACTGAGCGGTTTGGCCAACATGGATCTCCTGTCGCTCGTGCGCGGAGGGAGTCCCCAGTTCATGTACCTCTGGATGCCCTAGGACCGCCATGGCGCAATCGGCGGACGATAACGCGATGTCGCGGATGCTGGAAGATCCCGTCGGACGCCGAGCGATCCTGGCCTGGGGCGCTCGTAGCGCGCTCGGACTGTATGCTGTGCTCGGCACGGGTACGGTTGCCGGGCTGCTCGGCTCGCTTTCGGGTTGTTATCGCGCTCCAGGAACCGCGCGCGACCAGTTGATTTTTTTCTCCGAGGAAAAGGAGCTGCAATTCGGGCTGAGCGCCTATCGTGAAGTCCTGCGCGAAGCTCGATTGAGCGAGAACGCCGAGGTGAATGAGCAGATCCAGCGCGTTGGACGAAAAATCGCCAATGTGGCCAATAAGCCGGAATACCAGTGGGAATTCGCCGTGATCGAAGATGAAAAGATGGTCAACGCCTTTTGTCTGCCCGGCGGGAAGGTTGCCGTGTTCACGGGCATCCTGAAGCACACCAAGACGGATGCCGGTCTGGCGACGGTGATGGGACACGAAATCGCCCATGCCTTGCAGCGCCACGGCGTCGAGCGTATGAGCCGCAGCATCATCGATCAGATCGCGCAACTCGGGGCCATCGGCGCCGCGGCCGCAGGCTCTTCGAGCGGAGGCGCCATCCAGGGTCTTCTGGGCGCCTACGGTGTGAACGTGTCGCTGCCCTTCAATCGGAAGCAAGAGTCGGAAGCCGATTACATCGGCCTGCGTTTGATGTCGCAAGCCGGGTACGATCCGCGAGAGTCCGTGCCCTTCTGGGAGCGCATGAGCGGTTGCCCTCGGCAAATGATCGATAAACTGTGTTTCCGGTCGCAGCACGCGATCCCTGAGTTTCTCTCCACGCATCCTTCCGATGTGACCCGCATCAACCAGCTGGAAGTCTGGATGCCCGAAGCGATGCGGTATTATCACGCGGCGGGAGGGACAACGCCGGCGCCTACGGCGCCCTATAAACCGGCCATCGGGCCGTTGCCGCAGGCCAGTTAACGCGTCATGCCCAAACGCACGGACATCCATAACATCTTGTTGATCGGGTCCGGACCCATCGTCATCGGCCAGGCCTGTGAATTCGACTATTCCGGCACGCAAGCCTGCAAGGCGCTCAAGGAAGAGGGCTATCGCGTCGTGCTGATCAACAGCAACCCGGCCACGATCATGACGGATCCTGAACTGGCGGACCGAACCTATGTGGAACCGATCACGCTCGATGTCGTGGAAAAGGTGATCGATCGCGAACGGCCCGACGCCTTGCTGCCGACGATGGGAGGCCAAACGGCCCTGAACGCCACGATGGGGCTGGTGAAGCGCGGAACGCTGGACAAATACGGGGTCACCTTGATCGGCGCCTCCGCGGACGCCATCCACAAAGCGGAGGACCGCGACGCGTTTAAGCAGGCGATGCAACGGATCAGCCTCCGGGTGCCGGAAAGCGGCACGGCACACAACCGCAACGAAGCCGTCCGCGTGCTGGATCGCGTGGGTTTCCCGGCCATCATCAGGCCTTCCTTCACCATGGGCGGCACGGGCGGCAACATTGCCTACAATCGCGAGGAATTCGAAAAATTGATCGACTGGGCGTTGGCCATGAGTCCGGTGGGACAGGTGCTGATCGAACAGTCGTTGATCGGATGGAAGGAATACGAGCTCGAGGTCATGCGGGACCTGAAGGACAATGTCGTCATCATTTGTCCGATCGAAAACCTCGATCCGATGGGCGTCCACACCGGAGACAGCATCACCGTCGCGCCGGCCATGACCCTGACGGATAAGGAATACCAACGGATGCGCGACGCCGCCCTGCGCATCATCCGCGAAATCGGCGTGGAAACAGGAGGATCGAACATCCAGTTCGGGATCAATCCGGACAACGGCGAGATGGTCGTCATTGAGATGAATCCACGCGTGTCGCGCAGTTCGGCATTGGCGTCGAAGGCGACGGGATTTCCGATTGCGAAAATCGCCGCGAAACTGGCTGTCGGATATTCCCTGGACGAAATTACAAACGACATTACGGGCGTCACGAAAGCCTCATTCGAGCCGACGATCGATTATGTCGTGGTGAAAATCCCCCGCTTTGCGTTCCAAAAATTCAAAGGCGCGGATCCCACTCTGACCACGCAAATGAAATCCGTCGGCGAGGTGATGGCGATCGGACGGACGTTCAAGGAGTCCTTGCAGAAAGCCATCCGTTCGCTGGAGCTCGATTTAAACGGCCTTGTGTCCCGCATCGGCATCGATCGCGGCGCGCCGGAAGGCTTTGACCGGCCGGGGGCCCTGGAACGGATTCGTCAGCAATTGCGCAGTCCAATTGCGGAGCGGGTGTGGTATCTGGCCGACGGCATGCGGCTCGGGATGTCGAATGAAGAACTCTTCGCGCTGACGAAAATCGACGATTGGTTTTTGGAACAACTACGCGACCTGGTGAAGTTCGAGCAGCAGCTCGTCGGGCACGCCGCCACATCGTCCCCGGCCCTCGACAAGGCGATGTTCTGGGAGGCGAAAGAGCAGGGATTTTCCGACAATCGAATTGCGCTTCTCACCGGATGGTCGATGGAAGCGATTCAGGTGGAGCGGTCGGCGAAGGATGCGCGGACGGTGACGTATAAGCGGGTGGATACCTGCGCCGCGGAGTTCGAAGCGCACACGCCCTATCTGTATTCCACGTATGGGAGAGAATGCGAAGCCCGCCCCACTACCCGGAAGAAAGTGATCATCTTGGGCGGAGGTCCCAATCGGATTGGACAAGGCATCGAGTTCGACTATTGCTGCGTGCACGCGGCGATGGCGCTTCGCGACGAGGGCATAGAAACGATCATGGTGAATTGTAATCCTGAAACCGTGAGCACGGATTACGACACCTCCGACCGACTGTACTTTGAGCCATTAACCGAAGAAGACGTTCTGAACATCGTGCGGCGAGAGCAGCCGATGGGGGTCGTCCTTCAGTTCGGCGGTCAAACGCCGCTCAAGCTCGCGATCCCCCTTTCAAAGGCCGGTGTTCCCATCTTGGGTACCAGTCCCGACGCGATCGATCGGGCGGAGGATCGGGAACGCTTCCGCGAACTGCTCAACATCCTTGAATTGAAGCAGGCGGAGAGCGGCGTCGCGCGGTCCGTCGGCGAGGCGGTGAACATCGCTGCGGCGATTACCTATCCTGTCATGGTGCGGCCCTCCTACGTGCTGGGAGGGCGGGCGATGCAGATCGTCTATGACGAGGCGGGCTTGCTCGGATACATGGGATCGGCGGTGAAGGCCTCGGATAAGCATCCGGTACTGATCGACAAATATCTCTCCGACGCCATTGAAGTCGATGCCGATGCCATCTGCGACGGCCGTCGGGTTGTGGTGGCCGGCATTATGGAGCACATCGAGGAAGCCGGGGTCCACTCAGGAGACTCCGCCTGCTCGCTCCCGCCGTATTCACTCGATGAGGCAGTGGTCGAAGAGATTCGCCGTCAGATGACGGCGCTGGCGCTGGAACTGGGTGTCGTGGGCCTGATGAACGCTCAATTTGCCGTGAAGGACAAGACCGTCTATGTGCTCGAAGTGAATCCTCGCGGATCCAGGACCGTCCCGTTTGTCAGCAAGGCGATCGGGGTGCCTCTGGCGAAACTGGCCATGAAAACGATGGTGGGACGGACGTTGGACGACCTCGGATTCAAGAGCGCTTCTCAACCGGTTCATCTTTCCGTTAAGGAAGCCGTGTTTCCGTTCAACAAGTTTCCC
>DASUXH010000355.1:0-5759 GCA_036378015.1 Nitrospira sp.
CATACCGATAGCTCATGTAGAGCACCGACGTGTTCGGCAATACCTGATGCGCGAGATATCCGAGAAACGCCACGGCTGCGAGGCCGAACAGCTCATGGTGCGAGCGCAACAGCACAAGTGAGCCGATCGGATTCGCGCGCCGCCATCCGAAAGGCATTCGGCTCTGCGTCGGCAAGGACTCGGGAAGCACGAAAAATCCATAACAGGCGTTCAACAGACTCAATGCCCCTGCACCCCAAAACGGCAACCGCGGATCGAACGAACCGAGCCACCCGCCCAACGCCGGTCCCAACACGAAGCCCAAGCCGAAAACCACGCCGATCTTGCCGTAGGCCGCCGCTCGCTGCTCTACGGGCGTGACATCGGCGATATAGGCGCCGGCGGTACTGAAGCTGGAAGAGGCCATACCGGAAATCATCCGGCCGACGACGAGCCAGACGACATTCGGCGCCAGCGCCATCACGATGTAATCGAGGCCCAGTCCGAGATTGGACAGCAAGACAACCGGACGCCGCCCAAACCGGTCGGAGAGCGTCCCCTGAATGGGCGAGCAAACGAACTGCATCAGCGCCCAGGCCGTGCCCATAAGGCCGTAGATGACGGCCGCCTGCGCCGTATCGCCGCCAAGAAACTGCTCGACGAGTTTCGGAAGCACCGGAATGACGATTCCGAACGACAGCATGTCCAGCAGCACAGTAACAAGGATGAACAGCACTGCCGCCTGCCGCGACGGCGCGACAACCGAGGTATCGCTCATAGCGGACGCATCCTACCAGTCCGGAGCAGCGGAGTGTCGAGCAAATAACGAGCCGGAGCGCGACGGCACTCCGGCTCGCTTTGGCAGGTGGATGGCGGTTACTTGGCTTGAACGTCGAGTGGATATTGCGAGGTCCCCGCTTCCGTGGAGACGGTGACCGGAACAGAACCGGATTTGAGATTCGGCACAGTGGCTTCAACTGTGGTTGAGTTCACATACGTCCAGGCGTCCGTACTCTTCGGCCCAAACGAGACGCTGTGGAAACACGCCTTGGACCCGAAATTTTTTCCGTTAATGGTGATTCGTTGACCCGGTTTAACATGGGTCGGCATGATCAGGGTGATCGTGGGATGGGCTTGGTAATCGCACACCGGCTTCACCGTCTTGCCGCTTTGAGGCGAAGACGATTTTGCATCGGCGAGCGACCAGGACAGCATCACTCCGACAAGAATCGAAAGACATGTCATACACTGCCGACTCGTCATGCGTGGTGTCATGTTCTGCCTCCTTCCTTTCCACTGATATAAAGCGCGCCATTCCTGATAAAAGTGTAGCAGAAGGACTCAGGCATCTAATGTATCTTCGCGAAGTTCATGAAGAAAGACGGGATTGGTCGCCACGCTGGAAAGGTCGGCCTACGTACCGGCCAGTACCCTCTTTTGGAGCTTTCGTCTTTGCCGAGGATCTGGTGAACCGCACCGGCGACGAGATGCTGGACCTGTGAAAGACGATCGGCACCATGATGCGAGGAAACGAGCCGAGCGCGAGGAGGCCAGGAACCGGAAGAGCGAGTACTGTCGGTGAAGTTTGGCGGACAGTTCCGGGACGATACACGGTCGGTCCGCCGGTAGCTGTGAGGCGTTTTAAGTGGCTTATGGGTTTTCGGCGGCCTCGCTGGATTGCTCGGACGTCAACCAGGCGAAGGCCACCTCGAACTCACGAAAGGCTCTGAGGTGGTAGCCGCGATTCGACGCGCAGAGTTCGAGAAATGCCGCCCGATCGAAGTTGTCTTTCGGCCGGTTCAAGACGGCAACTCGATTCTCATGAGTGACGCCCAGCGAACCAAGATCTCTTGCCAGCGTCCAGACATCCAGCATCGTCGAATGAGAACTCGCTTCGCGAGAGTCGATAAGGATGCGAGTCATGTTCTCGCGCTTGCAGGCGGCCATCAACTCCCTCAGGAGTTCACGGCTGGCGTTCAGATCGATCTCACCCGTAAGATCGGATTTCATGAATTCCCGGATGGGGATCACTCGGACATCACATGCCATCTAGGACCTGCCAGGCCAGTGTCATGCTTGCCGCGCGTCGCTAAAGGGGAGATGAAAGAGTACGAGCCTCCAGATGGAAACATCAAGAGGCTCCATACGGAAGAAAAACGCTGTAAGTAAATTCCTGACTGCGCAGAGTTGCGGTTCTTCGGTCAGTACTCGAGCGCGACGCGGTAAAGAGCCGGAACCATTTCCACTCCCAATTGCTCCAGCTTCCTCTTCATCGGCGTGACGCTCTTCTCATAGGCCTTCCAATACACTTCTTCATTTTCCCACAACGCAATATTAATAAAGTTATAACGGCTGTTCGGCTTGATGCTCCGGTGGAATACTCCGCTGATGAATCCTTTCTCAGCAGTGATGTTTGTCTTTACGTCCTGCCACCAGTTTTCGAACTCTGCTTCCTTCCCGTTGGGAACCGAAAAGACGTTGATCAACGTGACGGCCATGTCCAAGCCTCCTTCTTTTGATGCGCCCCTCATCGCGGCGTTCACATCGCCACGCCTCCGCCAGCCTGGATCGTGTCGCCGGTGATCCATCCAGCCTCATCGCTCACGATGAACGAGACGACCTGAGCAATGTCAGCCGGCGTGCCGAGCCGTCCTAAAGGAGACGCTTGGACGCCGATCGTCCGGAACTGGGGATCGCTGAGCATGTCCGTCTCGGTATAGCCGGGAGAAACCGTGTTCACCGTGATGTTCCTGGAGCCCAATTCCTTCGCCGCCACCTTGGTGAAAAACTCAAGGGCCGATTTACTTGCTCCATAGACGCTGATTCCCGGAAACGCCAGCCTGGTCCCCCCCGTCGAGATATTGACGATGCGGCCCCCATTTGCCATATGTTTGGCGGCTTCCTGCAAGGCGAAGAATTGGCCCTTCGCATTGATGGCAAACATCTGGTCGTATTCTTCTTCGGAAGTTTCGATAATCGGTTTGGCCCAGAAGATGCCGGCGTTATTGATGAGAATATCGAGACGGCCGAAAGCTTTTTTCGTCTGTTGGAACAGCCGCCTTATGTCATCTATCTTACTCACATCGGCCTGAACGGCCATTGCCACGCCGCCTCCATTCTGAATCCCTGCGACAACCTTCTGCGCTTCACCGGCGTTTTTGGTATAGTTGACGACAACGGTCGCCCCATCTTGCGCCAGCCGCTCAGCAATGCCTCGCCCGATTCCGCGCGATGAGCCCGTCACAACCGCAACCTTTCCTTTAAGCGAAGCCATGTGCTCCTCCTCTACGGCAATAGCTATTGATAAGGTCGATTCTTCGTGCGTCCGTCGCTCAAGCTGTCAATAACGCATGAACGCATGGACCGTTCCAGCGAAATCCCCTCTGGGATATTTCAGCAACAATCTGAGAAAGCTAAGAAATTTTGTGGAAAGACCAACCTGATTACTCGAGTCAGAAACGAGTGACGAAGGTCGTACTGCCGTCATCTCGGCAAATGCCGAATCTTCGGCTTCTTCGCCTGCTCTTATCGCACCCGACCTCCCTCGGGTGTTCCCTTGTGGCACCTACACCATCGGCAGCAGTATGCTAGAGCTTGAGTGTGGAGCTTTACATGGCGAACCGCTTGTACGGTGCTCCAGTTCTTGTTGTTTTCCTCGTTCTTCTCCCGGTCGGGGTGATGTCCACGGATAAACCGCCTGTCGAACCCGACCCAAATCAGACGCGGCAGTATGAAGAATTCAAGCCGCTGGCGGGACTTGATAATACCCCCAAAGGCGGCACGCTTCCCGGCGGGACATTGCCTGGCGGCCCAGTTCCGGGTGGCACGCTGCCCGGAGGCACTGTCCCCGGTGGCAGATTGCCAGGCGGCACCTTGCCCGGCGGCACTCTCCCAGGAGGGACGGTTCCTGGTGGCCCACTTCCGGGCGGAACGGTTCCCGGTGGTACGTTGCCTGGCGGCACGCTCGCCGGTGGTCCCTTATGAAAGAAATGATTCTCTGGCGGCCTTCCTTCAACATGGACATCGTTATGAAACTGATCCTCGTTGGCGTGATGTTGGTCGCCGTTGCCACGCCGGTCTGGGCGGAAGAAGAGCCGTCATCGCCGTCCAAGAAAGGTTCGGTGCGGGTGCAGGATTTGCCGAAACCAATTCCAGAACTTCTCCAAAAGATCCAACAGCTGAGTGGAAAGATCGAACCGGAAATCTCGCGGCTGGGAAGCACCCTCGGCCAAGAACTCAAGGTGACGGTTAAGAAACTCTGCGATGAACTGCAGTGTCAGGACCGGCCCGAGCCGAAATAAGCCCACCCGTCCTTGAGAGTATCGTCATCATCTCCCGATAATGGTCCGGGAACAGCCATTGCGTCACGGCCAGACATTCAAGGCCAAACGGAAGATAACCGGCATACCCAAGCAATGGCATTTCGAACAGCTGAAAGCGATGCACGAAGGGAATCGCATATTCCCAATGGGCCAGGCTCTTGGACTTCCACAGCTCCCACCAGAAGCCACATACCAGTGCCGCGACGGCGGCAAGCCACAACAAGGCCAGATTCCCCTGCTGAAGTCGCGAGAAGATCGTTTCTTTTCCTTGAAGGATCTGGAGCACGGTGATCAGCAGCAGCGGCGCCACCCAGATGAGCGGGAACAATACGTGCGGCCAGATGCCGATTCCCATCAGTCCCGCGCTTGCAGTCATCAGCAGGCTCGCCCCTACCCATCGCGGCTTCGGCAAGCGGAACGGCGGCAACCGGTCCATTCCTGCTGTGAGACCTGGCACCGAGGCCAACAGTTCCATCGTGCTCAGCACGGCGGGTAAGACCGTTGAGAACGGCAGCGTCGCCTGCACGAAGTATTGTCCGGCAGTCAAGCTCTGAGATCCGACGTAATACCAGTTCTGCACGAAGCGATTGAGGTATTCAAAAGTCCACCAGAAGGCCGCACTGGCGGGAAAGAGGGCAAGAAAGAGACGCGGCAGTCGCAGCATCAGGCAATGTCCAGTGCGGCGGAGTGTCCACGCGTTGACCGACAGGATATAGCCGAGCCATAGTGGCGTGAAGGTATGAGGTTGCAGAGCCGCGAACCAGGGAAATCGCGTCCAGGCCAACACCCACGAGCCAATGGTGAGGCCCACACCCACCCACCCCCACCAGGGAAAGACACATAAGGTCTTGGGCCGTTCCGGGACGGAAGTGCGCAACCTCGCGATGCGGAGGACTATTGGTCCTACCGTCAGGGCAATAAGAAACATGAGGCCCACAAACAGCGGCCAGGAAAATGGCGGTTGATGAACCAATCGGGTTTGAGGCGGTAATTCCAAAAACGGCTGGATCGGCTGTCCGGCAAGGACGAGGCCCAGAAGGGGTAGCCCGACGACAAGCACCATGGCGAGGAGCGCGTGTATCATCATGGGGTCCTGTGCTCTGCTTTCGCTTTTCAGTATGACCCCGGACGTACGCCTTCGCAATTGCGTCGCTGACGAAACGATGTCGGTGTTGTCATGATCATCCGGTATCGTGGTGAGGGACTTGTCGGATAACGAGAACCCCGATGGATATCCTTTCACACGGTTTGTGGGGCGCGGTCGCATTCGGACGCAGGAATCGTCCCAGCTTTTGGCTGGCGTTTCTGTTGGGTCTGGCGCCCGATCTCCTGTCTTTTGGAATCTTGCAGCTCGCCGTCTGGCTTGGGATGGCTCCGAGACCCGACTTCAGCCATGGAACGCCGCCGGAATCTTCCATTCCACCGTACGTCCATCATCTCTATGACGTCACGCACAGC
>DASUXH010000356.1:0-5682 GCA_036378015.1 Nitrospira sp.
ATTTCCGGCTTCACGGAAAATCTTCGTGGAGGGCAAGCACCCGGCGGTACGGGTGCCGATGCGGGAAATCACGCTGACGCCCACGAAATCCATGAACGGCGGTTCACCCGTCCCCAATGAACCCATTGTCGTCTATGACACCTCAGGACCCTACACCGACCCTTCAGTGAAGATAGAGCTGCGGGCGGGTCTCTCTGCGCTCAGGCGGGACTGGATCCTCTCACGAGGCGACGTGGAGCAACTGCCCGACGTGACGTCGGAGTATGGACGCGTGCGTGCGGCAGATCCAAAACTCAGTGATCTGCGCTTTCAACATATCCGAAAGCCCCTGCGGGCGAAGACCGCCCGCAACGTGACCCAACTGCACTACGCACGGAAGGGGCTGGTGACGCCCGAAATGGAATTCATTGCCATCCGCGAAAACCAATCGCGTGAAATGGCCCGCGAGGTGGCCTCACGCAACGGTCATGGTGGAGGCGTGGCACAGCACGCCGGACAGGCCTGGGGCGCGAGCATCCCGAAGTCCATCACGCCGGAGTTCGTGAGAGATGAGGTTGCCAGAGGCCGCGCGATCATCCCCGCCAACATCAACCATCCGGAAACCGAGCCGATGATCATCGGCCGCAATTTTCTTGTGAAGATCAATTCGAATATCGGCAATTCGGCCGTCAGCTCCTCCATTGAGGAGGAGGTCGAAAAAATGATCTGGTCGACGCGTTGGGGCGCCGATACGGTTATGGACCTTTCGACCGGCAAGAACATCCATGAAACCCGTGAATGGATCATCCGCAATTCGCCGGTGCCCATCGGCACGGTGCCCATCTACCAGGCGCTCGAAAAGGTCGGCGGCAAGGCGGAAGAGCTGACCTGGGATATTTACCGAGACACGCTGATCGAACAGGCGGAGCAGGGCGTCGATTACTTCACGATCCATGCGGGCGTCCGGCTGGCCTATGTGCCAATGACCGCCAACCGCATGACCGGCATTGTCTCACGCGGCGGGTCCATCCACGCCAAATGGTGCCTCGCCCACCATCAAGAGAACTTTGCCTATAGCCACTTTCAAGAGATTTGCGAAATCATGAAGGCGTACGACGTGTCGTTCAGCTTGGGTGACGGCCTGCGGCCTGGTTCGATCGCGGACGCCAACGACGAAGGCCAGTTTGCCGAGCTCGAAACTTTGGGCGAGTTGACCAAGATCGCCTGGGAGCACGACGTCCAGGTCATGATCGAGGGGCCCGGCCACGTGCCCATGCACATGATCCAGGTCAACATGGAGAAGCAGCTCAAAGAATGCCATGAGGCGCCGTTCTACACCCTGGGCCCTCTCACCACGGACATCGCCCCGGGATACGATCACATCACTTCCGGAATCGGCGCGGCGATGATCGGCTGGTACGGGTGCGCCATGCTCTGTTACGTCACGCCCAAAGAGCATCTTGGTTTGCCGGACCGTGAAGACGTCAAGGCTGGTGTGATCACATACAAGATCGCCGCACATGCGGCGGACCTCGCCAAGGGTCATCCCGGCGCGCAGATTCGTGACAATGCGCTGTCCAAAGCGCGGTTCGAATTCCGCTGGGAGGACCAGTTCAATCTCTCGCTTGACCCCGATACGGCCAAGGACTTCCACGATGAAACACTGCCCGACAACGCCGCCAAGGTCTCGCATTTCTGCAGCATGTGCGGGCCTCATTTTTGCTCCATGAAGATTACACAGGATGTGCGCGAATATGCCGCCAGCAAACAGGTGAGCGAGCAGCAGGCGATCCAGATCGGCATGAAGGAGAAGGCGGAAGAGTTCAAACGAACCGGGTCGGAAATCTATCGTTAGAACCTTCGCCGAGGAGTGAATCTCATGGGAAAACCAAAACTAGCCCCTCTGCGCGAACGCGATATCACCAGGCAGATTGCGCGCGAGTACTACAAAGAATTCGATCAACTGATTGAAAGCGATGTGATCATCGTCGGCGCCGGGCCCTCAGGCCTCATCTGCGCCCACGACTTGGCCGACATGGGTTTCCGCACGGTGGTCGTCGAGCAAAGCCTCGCCCTGGGAGGCGGCTTCTGGCACGGTGGTTATCTCATGAATAAGGCCACTATTTGCGCTCCTGCGCACAAAATTCTCGATGAACTCGGCGTGCCCTGCAAGAAGGTCAAAGACTGCGAGGGCATGTACATCGTCGATCCTCCGCATGCCACCGGTGCGCTCATCGCGGCCGCCTACTCGGCGGGAGCGCGAGTGCTCAATTTGACGCGCGTCGTCGACCTAGTCCTTCGCCGTGACGGCGTCCTCGAAGGTGTGGTGGTCAATAACACCACCGCCGAGATGGCGGGCCACGATATCATCCATGTGGATCCGATCGCCCTTGAGAGCAAGATCGTGGTCGATGCCACGGGGCATGACGCCGTCGTCGTCAATCTCTTACACCGCCGGAACCTGTACACCGAGGTGCCTGGCAACGGCGCGATGTGGGTATCGCGCTCAGAAGAAAACGTCATGGACCATACCGGGGAGGTGTATCCCAATTGCTTCGTCATCGGCTTGGCCGTGGCCGCTGTGTATGGAACGCCGCGCATGGGGCCGGCATTCGGGTCGATGCTGCTATCCGGACGGTATGGCGCCGACCTGATCAAGAAAAAGCTCAAGCAGGAATAGTTTTTCAGAAGCCCTTTATGGATGTTCAGGATTTTTTGATTCAAGGTGAAGGCAGCGAGGAAGACAAGCGCGAGGCGTGGGAGCTCTTTCAAAAAGCCTATCAGCAGCAAATGAAAGGCGAATTGGAGGAGGCGGTGTCCCTCTATCGCCAATCGCTCGCAGCCCATCCGACCGCCGAAGCTCATACGTTCCTTGGCTGGACGTATAGTTTCATGGGCCGGCTCAATGATGCGATCGAAGAATGCCATCGCGCCATCGCGCGCGATCCTGAGTTTGGCAATCCGTATAATGATATCGGCGCCTACTTGATCGAAAAGGGCGAACTCGACGAGGCGATCCCCTGGTTTCGAAAGGCCATGCACGCCAAACGATACGAAAGCCCTGCCTTTCCACATCTGAATCTCGGCAGAGTGTACGAGAAAAAGGGAGACTGGACGGAAGCGATTGCGTCCTATAAGCAAGCGCTGGAGTTGAACCCGGACTACGTGCTGGCGAAGCGTTCGCTCGGCCGCCTGGTCAGCATGTTGAACTAGGGATGTGACCGTCCTGCTGGCATGACGACGAATCAACCACCAATGGAACCGACCGAGCAGGCACGCCGAAAGACCGTCCTTGTCGCGGTGACTGATATCTTTTTTTACACGAAGGTCCGGGATGCGCTGCTGCCGAGCGGCTACCGCCTCGAGAGAGCTCGGTCCCAAGAGGATATTGCCCTCAAGGCATCGGAGGAACGTCCTGATGCCGTCATACTCAATATGAACGATGAGACCTTGAACGCGTTCCGCGCCCTGGAGACGTTGCGGGCCGATCCGCAATTTCAAGACTTGCCTATTCTGGCCTTCGCCAACCATGAAGAGGTCGATACCTGGAACCAGGCCAAATCCATGGGCGTCACAAAAATCGTCTCCAGAAACGAGTTTTCGACACGGACCAAGGATCTCGTGGAAGGGATCATGTTGCGCGCGGCGTCCTGACCTCGGCAACAGAATCATCAACGGCCATGAAACAGTCCCGGCTATACGACCTTCAGGCAAAACTGGGGGCCAAGTTCGAGGAGGTGACCGACTGGCAGGTCCCACTGCATTACGGAGATATGCTCGGTGAGTATCACGCGGTCAGGCAAGCAGTCGGCATCGCCGACCTCTCCCATCGTGGCAAACTGCGGGTGACCGGCGAAGATCGCGTCAAGTGGCTTCAAAGTGTGATCAGTAACGATGTCCTCTCTTTGCAGCCCGGCCAGGGCCGGTACTCCAGCTTCCTGACCCATAAAGGAAAGATGCTGACCTACTTCCGCTGCTACATGCAGCCCGATGCCGTCATGCTTGAAGACGTGGGTGAGATCGGCGATCAGACGTATAACGCGCTGAGGAAATTCCTGCTCTATGGCACTAAGGCCAAGATGGAGAATTGTCGGGAGAGTTGGGGATTGTTGTTGGTCAGCGGTCCTCACGCTGCGGCAGCCATGACAGCCGCATTCGGCGCCGACGTCGCCAACCTGCCGCCTCCCAACTTTATTTCCGCTGCGATCGGAGGCCAGACGGGTCTCGTCATTCGCACGGAGGAAACCGGCGAACGGGATTACGAGATCTTGATTCCATCCGATGGGCTCGTTGCGGCATGGGAGCGGCTCCTGGAGGCCGGCGCTATTCACGGGATCAGGCCGGTCGGCAGCCAGGCGCGCGAAGCGCTTCGCATGGAAGCGGGCATCGCCAAGGCAGGACCGGACCTGAACGAAGAGATCGTGCCGCCGGAAGCCAATCTCCAGGACAAGGCCTTCAGCTTGAGCAAGGGCTGCTACCCCGGGCAGGAAGTGGTCGCCCGCATGGACACGTACGGCTCGGTGCGGCGGCACCTCGTCGGCTTGGTCGTGAAAGGCTCCGTCGTGCCGCCGAAAGGCGCCAAGCTGTTCACCGGCGGGCGAGAAGTGGGCTGGGTCAGCAGCGCCGCCCTCTCTCCTGCGCTGAAGGCGCCGATTGCCTTCGGATTTCCTTTGCGGGATTTCAGCGCGGCGGGCACCATCTTATCGATCGAGACGGACGGGACCCGTTACGAGGCGACAGTCCAGCCTCTGCCCTTTCGACAGCCATCACTCTAAACCAACGCTACGCGCGTTCCGGATTGCGTGCGGCCGAGACGGCGCGGGCAAACGCGAGAAGGCTCGTACGTTCCTCGTCATCGAGGGCAAGCAGCAGATGGGCTTCCTCGCCGTGCATGAGGCGTAGACTGAGAAAGGGCTCTTCTCTCCGCTTTTCCTTGTTGTCCCACATGGCGTCGATCACCTGCACCTTGTCAAGCTGGCCGACCGACACGATGTCGTATCGGAAATAGGCATCGCCGATCACGACGTCAAACACCACGTTGCCGGCGGTCAACAGCAGCAAGTTGAACCGGCCCTGTTCTTCATAGCCCTCCGGCAAAAACTTATTCACGTGGCACTGGGCCACCTTCCGATCGGCCAGCGCGGCGCGAATTTTTTCCTTCAACCCCGGATAATCGATTTGCAGCGCTTTCTCGTCCGGACTGGTCGCCGCAACCGCCGCCACTTGAGCCTTCTCAAAGATTTCTTCCGCCGACATCAACCCTGCCATGACGATACTCCTTCATTGTGATGAATGCCGTTGTTTCGATCGGATGGCGCGGGCGACGCCGATCAACCCCAAGCCCGCCCAAGCAAACTCCAACAAAATGAACCCTGCCCGCTGGTCGACAATGGCGACGGCGCCCAGCATCAGAGATCCGACGATGTTCAGCGCCAAGTATCCGGCGTGAAGTTCACGCCAGACGCCTCCCTGATTCAGTCCATACGCCGCGAGCACCATGAGAGCTCCGACCACGGACATCACTTGCAAAAGCATCTGATCCCTTCGGAAACAGACCGATACCACCGCCCCCTCCACCCTCTGCGGCGACGCGGGCTCTCATCTCTGCTTCACAAACAGTTGCGCGATGCCAGACGAACCCACGCGGCTCTTTCGGCATCCTGGAAAGTGGGTACGGTAACCGCTGGACAGTTAAGAATGCAA
>DASUXH010000357.1:0-5545 GCA_036378015.1 Nitrospira sp.
CGTCGATGCAATTTGCTGAGCGGTCCGGCGTGCAGGACGCCTTTACGGCAAGTGGATTGAATCGTCGCGACATCGGCATCACGATTATGAATGATGAAGAAGTGTACTCCGTCAACTACTACTTCGGGATCTTTAACGGCCTAGGACCCGGATTCAACCGGTTTGGGACGTTCGAAAGTGAGGCGCCAGCCCAGGGGTGTCCAGGAGGGCAAACCGGCGGAGGACCTTTGGTCCCCCCATGTCAGAACACGGAGCGCAACATCAACGCAAATCTCAGAACGACCATCAGTCAGTTGATGTACGTTGGTAGATTGAACTGGAACGTTATGGGGCGACCGGGCTACGGAGAAGGCGATATGGCCTATTCCGAATCTCCGCAAATGGCCATCGGCGGAAACATTGCGTGGAACCCTGAAATCAATACGGCGACGGACAACGCATTCGTCGGAATTGACTTGGCCAACCTCAATGTCAGACGACAACTTGCGACCTTTGGCAACGGCCGCCAACTTGGCTGGGGGACTTTGGACTATCTGACCTACGGATTTGACGGGGTCTTGAAGTATAAGGGCTTTTCACTGCAAGGTGAATGGTATTGGAAAAACATCAATCGGCATCAAAAAAGCGCCCCCTGCATGGGAACTGTAAGCCAAACCAATCTGACCTGTAATCTATTTGCTCCCACCCTGCTCGGCAATGCCACTGGCTGGTATGTTGCGAGTGGATATTTTCTGATCCCTCGCAAGCTGCAAGCCGCAGCTCGGTACTCGTGGTGGGATCCGGACACGAACGCAGGAGGCGATCTCATCAAGCAGGTTGATGTCGCCTTATCGTATTACATCAGCGGGACCTATGATCACCAGATTCAGATCCAATATACGAATATGTTCATGGGAACGAATGGTTTTGCCATCGGCAGAAGTGCGCCCTTGCCTCAAGCAGCGGTGGCTATCAATTCCTCAGGAACGATTCCTTTGGATGCGAAGCCAGGGAATCTGATCGAGAATGCCATCCGCATTCAATACTCGATTTTCTTCTAATCACAGGGAGGCGCTGTGATGATTCCACCCAGGACACCTTGGAGAGACAAGTTGACCGAAATCTTGGCGAACGAGGTTCCCATCAAACAAGGCAGTATCCCCGTCGACGGGACCATCATCAATTGGATCGCAGGAGTTATTCAATCTCAGCATGAAGGACTTGTGCGAGCCGGTGTCCGGATCAAAGTTGGAGATCGCGCCGATCTTCGCGTCCGGTGGATACCCGAAAATGATCGGCGATTTATCATCGGCCAACGGGTGATTGCGGCCATCCCAGCCCAAGCGGTCCGCTTGGAATCCGGGCTCTTCCGTCGTAGCAAACAGCGCTGGAATCGCTGGGTGGGACGGATTGTCTTAGTCGAGCAGTGGGAAGGAGCAAGGTTGTACACGGTGAAAATTCATGGCGAAGTATGGACCATTAAAAGTTGTGGTGTTGTGCTGGGCACGGAGCAGGCGATGAGACCCTGGGACGTCGTCAATGTGGTGGTTGATCCCCAAGAAGTTGATCTGATGACCGTCGGAATGAGATCCTGGCATTACAAATAAGACGGAGAGAAAGGAAGGACCGCATGAATCGAGTGAAACACGTGCTGCGCTTGTCACGCTATATCGTATCTTTTGCACTGATTGTCATTGCTGTGTGCAGTCTTGGCATATCGGACGGCATTGCTGAAAGCGGAGAGGAGATCACCATTGCTGCAGCCTCGGACTTGAATTTTGCTTTTAAGGAAATTGTCGCTGAGTTTGAGAAGGCAAGCGGAAAACACGTCAAGTTGTCTCTAGGATCGTCCGGAAATTTCTATGCCCAGATCCAAAACGGCGCGCCATTCGATCTCTACTTCTCGGCAGACATTGGATACCCGAAAAAATTGGAAGAGGCTGGTCTCACAGTGTCGGGATCATTGTATCGGTATGCAGTGGGTCGGATTGTCCTTTGGACGAATCATGACTCTCATCGGGATGTGTCCAAGGGGATGGAGATTTTACGCGATCCAGTGATCAAAAAGATTGCGATTGCCAATCCAAAACACGCACCCTACGGGCGAGCGGCCGTTGCGGCGATGGAACATTTCAAGGTGTATGAGCAGGCGAAAGAACGGCTGGTACTGGGAGAAAATATTTCTCAGGCGGCACAGTTCATTGAATCCGGGGCTTGTGATATTGGGATCATCGCCCTCTCACTGGCGTTGGCACCGACAATGAAATCTCATGGAACGTATTGGGAAATTCCGGCCACGGCGCATCCGCCGCTGGAACAGGGCGCGGCCATCGTCAAATCTTCGAAGCATCAGGATGTGGCCAAACAGTTCCTCGCGTTTCTGCAAGCGGATAAAAGTCAGGAAATCATGAGCCGTTATGGCTTTACGCTTCCGAAATAGAGCGGCCTGGGCGACCACGCTCGTGCTGTTGAGCGGCTGTTCCGATGCGGTGCACATGACGCACGAAACGGAGACCGGTGGGATCGTCACGTATCTCTATAAGGAAGATCGTGGCGGCCCCATGGGATCGCCACATCGAAAGGCGGCCTTACAAATGATCGATAAGAAATGCCCGGCCGGATACATCGTGATGCGTGACGGCGAAGTAAAGGGGACTCCGATGATCTCGAGTCAGGAAGGGACCAGTGACGAAGATTCAGGCCGCCGCTGGGGCATTCAATTCAGATGCAAGTAGGACCAATATGCGCTGGGTGACAATCGGAATCGGGTTGCTCTGGTGGCTGGCCGCCGCGAGTGCTCACTCCGAGGAGCCTCAGCCCTGTGGGCCTTCCACGACCGAGGGATTCTCCAACGTCCAGATTGAAACGTCAGATATCACCTTGCATGAACGGTTGTTCGAGCAGGTGCTTCACGCGCCCAGCATTCAGCGACTGGACCACCCGCAAGCTGATGTCATCCGCGTGTACTGTCTCCGCGACGTGGTGGTAACGATCAGGCAGGATCTTCGTCATCCGCATCAGACCGGATGGGTGCAGATCAATTTCTGGGTGAAGGACGTGGCGTCGATTCAAGAGGCACTGCAGTCGGCCGTGCGAGAGTCCGCGTTGGCTCAACTTGTAGAGACGGATCGAGACAAAATCGTCCGGTTTCGAATGAAGCCGGGCGTCACGCGAGGACATCGAAAGGTGGATCGCTTGGAAGTCTATGGACCCGAGGGGTTTCTCATCGGGTTTGATCAACCACAATAATCATACGGAGGTTGTCATGAAGCTCAGCGCACGCAATCAATTTCAGGGTACCGTCTCGCACATCACGGAAGGACAGGCGATGGCAGAAGTGAAGGTCAAGGTAGGCAATCTCGAGTTCATTGCCGCCATCACAGAAGGGTCGGTCAAGAACATGGGCCTGAAAGTGAATGATTCTGTCACGGTCGCGGTGAAGGCCACTGAAGTGATGATCGGCAAATAGTTCTCCATGAACTGGACCGCGATTTGGGTCACGTGCAAGCTGGCGAGCTTAACGTCTGTGGCGTTGCTCGCCATCGGCTTGCCGATCGCGTATTGGCTGACGTTTTCGAAGTGGCGGTGGAAGTTTCTTGTTGAATCCATCGTAGCGCTTCCATTGGTGCTGCCGCCGACGGTGTTGGGTTTTTACATCCTTGTTGCCATCGGTCCGCACAGTCCGATCGGGCAAGTGTACGCCGATGTGGTGGGTCAATCGCTTCCCTTCACCTTTCAAGGGTTGCTGATTGCATCCATCCTCTATAGCTTGCCCTTCGCCGTCCAGCCGTTTGCAACCGCGTTTGAGCAGGTCGATCGCAAACTCATCGAGGCGTCGTGGACTCTCGGTCTTTCAAAGGCGAAAACCTTCTTCAAGCTCATCGTGCCCCTGTCCACCGCCGGCCTAATCACTGGGACGGTCTTGAGCTTTGCCCATACGCTCGGCGAGTTTGGAGTGGTGTTAATGGTGGGGGGCAACATCGAAGGTGTAACGCGCACGGTGTCAATTGACATTTATGACGAGGTCCAGGCGCTCAACTATAGCGCCGCGGCTCTCACGGCATTGTTTCTCCTCGTCGTCTCCTACGCCGTCTTACTGTTCATCTATGCGATGAATCGCAAGGTTTGGGCGGTATGGCCGCAGAAGTAGCGATCGACATCACCAAAACTTTTTCCGGGCGCGCACGAATAAGCGCCGTCCTCAGCTATCAACTTCACCAAGCCACATCGCTGGTGTTGTTCGGGCCGTCGGGGTCGGGGAAAACGACGGTGCTTCGGTCCATCGCGGGACTCGAGTGGCCGGAGAGAGGAAGCATCCGCTTCATCTCGCGCACGTGGCTCGACACGGCAGCCGGCATCCGCGTGCCTCCGCAAGCTCGACAGATCGGATACATGGCTCAAGACTATGCGTTGTTTCCGACCCACACGGTTGCGGGAAACATCGGGTATGGATTGACGGCGCTTTCAACGGCCGATCGGACCAAGCGGGTAGATGAAATGCTGGAGCTCTTTCAGCTGCGCGGTTTCGAAGCGATCAAGCCGAGAGAGTTATCCGGCGGCCAACAGCAGCGGGTGGCGTTAGCCAGGGCGGTCGCGCCCAGACCGCAGTTGCTATTGCTCGATGAACCGCTTTCCGCGCTTGACGCTCTGACGAGGGTGCAGCTGCGCGGAGAACTCCGGGCACTCCTCAAGCGTCTGGCCTTGCCGTCGATCATCGTCACCCATGATTGGGCAGAAACACTCAGCCTCGGAGACGTGGTGGCGGTTATGAGCGACGGACAGGTTCGACAGGTCGGCCATCCGCAGATGGTCTTCAGCCGGCCGGTCGATGCGACAGTGGCGCAAATCGTCGGTATCGAAACAGTGATTGAGGGTCATGTCGTTGACGAGGTGGATGGGTTGGCGACCGTTCGTGTGAACGGAACTTTGCTGAAGAGTCTGGGCGGCTATGCAATCGGTTCCCCGGTATTTGTTTGCATTCGTGCCGACGACGTCGTGTTAGAGCAAGGAGGAACCGGTCTTACCAGTGCACGAAACCATCTGAACGGAAAAGTGAGTGAGATCATTCCTCATGGCGTCATGGTCCACATCAAGATCGATTGCGGCTTTCCACTGGTTGCCATGGTGACTCGAGGAGCGCAGCAGGAGCTCGGAATTGTGTTGGGATCCCCCGTTGTAGCTGTCATAAAGGCGGGGGCCGTCCATCTCGTCCCGCACTTGGTGTGAGAGATGTGGGGAGGTGAGTGAGATGAAAGTGGGTCCTAGCTACCTCTCAAAAGAGGCCCGTAATGCCAGTACTTATTTTATCCGCAATGATGGGCGTGGCTTCAGGGATGTCTAAGTCCTTTTGCCGCACGTGGCCGACACTGCGCATTTGTTGGACTTTAGTAACGGCAGCCCCTTGTCCTGCCAACGGTTGACCGATCGTTTTGCCAATTCTTCGATCAGTAATTTGCACGTCGGCGACGCAGAGATAAGTTACTCCTTCTTCTTTCGGTGATGGTTGCATACCAGGGAAGCCGCCTTCCATGCCACGTCCTGCCATGGCCATGCGCATGACCGCATT
>DASUXH010000358.1:0-3131 GCA_036378015.1 Nitrospira sp.
GATCACCTGCATATAGGCCAGGCCCTCGCAAAGCTTCTCGACGCCGCGATGCAGGTAGCCCAAATCCGGCGTGGCCTTCACAATCCGCTCGCCGTCCAATTCCAGGACGACGCGGAGCACTCCGTGCGTACTCGGATGCTGCGGCCCCATGTTGAGCAAGAGCTCTTCCCGGCGACGTGAAGCCGACGGCGTTTCGACTCGGAATGCCTCTTTCTGAGCTTCAGGAACCTCGCCGTCGGCCTGCTCGACCGGCGGTTCGTCGAGTCGCGGGATGAATTCGAACTGGCTGCGCCAGCCGCGGCCTTCTGCCGGAAAATCCTTTCTCAAGGGATAGCCTTCCGCATAATCCTCGGGCAACAAGATCCGTCGCAAATCCGGGTGATCGGAGAATCGGATACCCATCATGTCGTAGACTTCCCGTTCGAGGAACTCTGCACCTTTCCAGATGGACGTGACCGAGGCGATGGTCGGATCGTCCTCGGACAGCCGGGCCTTCAGACGTAGACGGCGACGATGGGGCAGTGAGTGCAAATGGTAGACGACTTCAAACCGCTGCCGATCTTCAGGGTAGTCGACGGAGCAGATATCCGTCAGATGGTCGAACGAGGCCTCGGATGCATCGTGGAGAAAGCGAGCGAGATCGAGAATCCCTTCGGCCGCCACCTGAACGGTCACCTCCGATCGTGCCGTATCCGCCTCGACGGACACCACCGTCTGAGGAAACCTTGTCATCAATGTCTCGATCAGAGATTGCATTGATTCAATAACCAATGATCAATATTCACTTCACGAACACTTTTTCACGTTGGATCTTTTCCTGAAGCTTCAACAGACCGTCCATTAGCGCTTCCGGCCTCGGCGGACAGCCTGGGACATACACGTCGACCGGCACAATCTGGTCGACTCCCTGAACGACCGCATAGCTGTTGTAGTGGTTGCCGGACGTCGCGCATGAACCCATGGAGATGACATAACGTGGTTCCGGCATCTGATCGTAGATCCGGCGGATGACAGGCGCCATTTTCCGGCTGACGGTGCCTGCCACGATCATGAGATCCGATTGGCGCGGAGAGGCCCGAAAGACGCCCGCCCCGAACCGGTCGATGTCATAACGCGACGACACGGTGGCGATCATCTCGATTGCGCAGCAGGCGAGGCCGAAGGTCATCGGCCACAGGGCCGACTTCCTCGACCAATTCACCAGCGCATCAAGATTGGTCGTGAGGATGTTCGCCTCGAATTGTCGCTCTAAGAAGCTCATTGTTTGTCTTTCTCTGTTTTTCTCTCAAGAAACGAGTCAGCGGGTGGCACCGACAGGAAAGCCCGGCCGCCTGGAGCGGGGCCCCACACCGGGCGGGGTGCGAAGCCGGCCGGGCTTCCCTGTCGGTGACAGGACCCGCTCGACGCGCTCAATCCCATTCTAACGCCCCCTTCTTCCATGCGTACCAGAGTCCCACGAGAAGGATGGCGATGAATACCAGCATCTCGACTAGGCCCAAAAGCCCAAGCGACTGAAAGCGCACCGCCCAGGGGATGATGAAAATCACTTCGATGTCAAAGATCACGAAGAGCATCGCGATGATGTAGTACCGCATTGGAAACTGGATGCGCGCGTCCGAGAACAAGGGGCTTCCGCTCTCGTAAGGATTGAGTTTGGCGCGGTACGGGCGATGCGGACGGACCAGCCGCCCGGCCAGCAGCTGAATCGCGGCAAATACGATCGAAATGCCGATGAATATCAGGATCGGCAGATAATTCAATGGAACGGCTTCGTCCGCCATAATCCTTGGTCAATCCTTATGCCGCAGCGTGTCGGCTCAATGCTGATCCGAAAAACGGTTTGAAGAGCAGTCCATCGAGTGTCGGCGCCTCAACGCCCTTGTGCTGGACGAGAATCTTGAAGGTCCGTCCCATGCCTTCCGGCTTGAGAAGATGCAGGGCCGCTCGAAATTCCTGAGTCTCCGGCGTGAGCTGCGCGATCATCTCTTCGACGCCAAGGCCCATCAAGAAGCTCATCTGATTGGTGAACCCGGTGACGGACAAGCCGGCCTCTTCGCCGACCGTCGCCAAGGTCGTAAAATCCACATGCGCAGTCATGTCTTGTAGCCCCACCCGGAGGAACGGCTCTTCGGACGCCAACTGCGAGGAGTAGCACAACAGCGTGCCGTTGGATCGTTCAGGACCATAAAGGTCTTCAGCCGAATGCCCGTAGTCGATGGTGATCACGACGCCGTGGCTCAGGCCGGCCCCTACCTGCTGCATCCAGGCGGGGGCGCGCAGATTGACCTCGGTCCGATACCCGTCGGGAAGCTCGACATGCAGGCGCCGAAAATAGGCTTCAATCTCAGGCGTCGAGAGATCCCGGTGACACTCCACGAAGCGGCCGTCGCAAAGATCTACGAAGATTTCCTTGAGGACTCGGCCGACTTTCTCAACCCGATGCACTGGAAACGCATCGGGTAATTCATTGCTGAACATGAGGCCTGTAACGCTGTCCGGGGCCAAACTGGCGATGTCTTCGAGCCAGGAGACCGGACCAAAGGATCTCAGCTGTTGCTGTTGAAGCTCGCGCATGGCCGGACTGCATTCGATGAGCACATAGCGTAGCCGTTGAGCCAAGGATGTGGACGTCAGCTGACAATGCGACATCAGGTGCTTGGCCAGAAGGCCCTTGCCCGCGCCCATCTCGACGATCGTAAATGGGTCGGGGTGGCCCAAGAGCGCATCGACCTGGGCTGCTTGCCGTGCCAGGGCCTGTCCGAGGATCGGGTGAACGTCTGAACTCGTGTAGAAGTCGCCATCCCAGCCGATTCGTTCGCTACCGGGATCCGACGGCCGCATGTAGTACCCGAACTGCGGGTGGTAAAGCGCGAGCTCCATGAAGCGGGCGAAGGGGATCGGCCCATGACGGCTAATCTCGGAAGTAATCGCGGCAATCAATTGGGGATGGCCGGTCGCCACAAGGAAGTCCTTACAGACGATGAGCACAAAAAATAGTGACACCCATAGCAGATGGGTCAGCCGCACCCATCTCCACCGAGCGCAAAAGTGGCGTAGAGTAGCCTTTGCAACGGAGCTAAGTCAAGGCGGGATAAGGGGGAAACCTCGTCAGTCCTCCTTGCTCAGCTGCT
>DASUXH010000359.1:0-6511 GCA_036378015.1 Nitrospira sp.
CCATGGCTGCGCCTCATGGGCGGGCTCAGAGCCGAGATGTTTACATTCAACGTCTCGAACCGCTGTGATACCTGTGTTGACCAGCCGGCAGGAAAGACGTCATCCGGTCTGGTGTTGCCGAAGGTTAATCTCATTCTCGGTCCCTGGTTCAAGACCGAACTGTTTGCTAACTACGGCGAAGGCTACCACAGCAATGATGCGCGCTCCGCCGTAGCTCCGAGCGGAGTGCCTCTCGCCCGCGCAAAGACGTATGAGGTCGGCCTCCGTTCCCAGCCGTGGGGACCGGACGGATTGATGCTGACGGTCAGCCTCTGGGCCATCGATCTTCAATCCGAATTGGTTTTCGTGGGAGACGAAGGGACGACCGAAGCACGAGGTCCGAGCAGGCGTAGGGGTGTGGAAGCGGCACTTCGTGGCCAAGTATGGGGACCGCTCTATGTCAACGGCAGTGTTACCTGGGCGAACGCCAAGTTTACCAACGGCGAGGCGATTCCTTTGGCCCCCGAGCTCACCGCCTACGGTGCGTTGATCTTGCAGTGGCCCGAGGGCTTGCGCTCGCAGCTTCAGGCCACCTATATGGGTGTTCGTCCTTTAATCGAGGACCGGAGCGCCAAATCTCCGTCATGGCTCGTCTTCGACATTACTGAACGGTATATGCTTCCGGTAAAACTTCCGCACGGTAAGCTCGAGGCGTTCCTGTTCATCCAAAATCTGTTCAATACGAAATGGGAGCAGGCCACATTCTTTTTTGAGTCGCGGTTGCGCAACGAAGCGGCGGGTGTCAACGATATCCACTTCGTGCCGGGCAATCCGCGCTTTGTCATGGGCGGCCTCGCATGGTATTTTTAGCCCGGCCGCTGAGAATACAACATCAGGTATGAAGACAAATCAGAAGATCCTTCCACAGTCCTACTTCAATCGCTCCACGCTCATTGTCGCACGGTCGCTTCTCGGCAAGTATCTCGTGAGGAAAAACGGGGCGGGAACAATGGCAGGGAAAATCGTCGAGGTCGAAGCCTACGTCGGACCCCATGATCTAGCCTGCCACGCGTCCAAGGGAAGGACGCTCAGGACCGAGGTCCTCTTCGGGCCCCCGGGTATCTGCTACGTCTACCTGATCTACGGTATGTATCACTGCTTGAATGTCGTCACGGAAAAAGCCGACTATCCAGCAGCTGTGTTGATTAGGGCTGTGGAAGCAGAAGGGCAGTTGATTGACGGGCCGGGACGCCTCTGCCGGGCTTTTTCGATTGACCGCTCCTTGAACCGCATCGACATGACGGCTCGGCGGCATCTCTGGTTCGAAGACCGAGGGGCGAAGGTTCCACAGAGAAAAGTCGGCACATTCCCGCGAATCGGCGTCGACTACGCAGGAACCTGGGCCGACAAACCCTATCGATTCAGAATTATCGGATAACGATTGGGCAGGAATGAAAAAGGGGGCGGCCAGTCATGGCCGCCCCCTTTTTGTGTGCTCGGTGGAGCGTTATTCGATCTTGCGATCGCCCGTGATCTTGGTCGCGGAAGTGACGGGCGGAGCAATCTGGATCTGTGGACCCTGCACCTTCGGAAGCCGCCCGGCTCCCTCGCTCGCCGTGATCCGCTCGTTGTCCATTTTCTTCAGGTTCTGCTGAACATGACTGTCGTCGAATCCGGAAGCCTTGAGCGCAGCCTTGTCGCCGCCGGCATTCGTCTGGCCGGGATCGTTCGCCGTGGGCTGTCCATTCACCGGGCTGCCGCTATTCTTCATCGGATAGCCCTCATGCTTGGGCAGCAACGCTGGATTGGCCGACGCCATGGAGACCGCAAACAGGACACCGGAAACCATCGCAACAGTGCCGAATAAGAGCTTCATACCCATCTCCTTTAAATAAATGGTGGCTGAAGATTGCCGTAGGTTGCGTTCCGATATCACGAGCGAATCAAGTGGGCGGGATGATAGCCGAGGGGCGCAAGGCTGTCAAGCGTGAAACCGCGCGGCTTTGTCGCTCTATGGAATCGTATCTCATTGAAATATTAAGAAGGAATCAGAGAAGCTCAGCGAGGATGAGGGTCACCGTCTGTGTGGACGTCGACCGCGGCCGCGATGGCGGAACGCAGGTCCGCGGCTCACGCCGGGAAGGCGGATGGTGACCGTTGTTCCTTCACCTGGGGCACTGCCGATCGCGATGGAGCCGCCGTGCTCTTCGATGATTTTCTTCACTGTCGCCAGCCCAAGTCCTGATCCCGCCTTCTTTGTGGTGAAAAACGGTTCAAAGACATTGTCCACGATCTCGGCGGGAATCGGCGCCCCGTCGTTTTTGATCAGGATGTGATCTTCGATGCCTCGTCCCGCCCGGTGTTGGGCCACCTGAATCGTGAGCCGTCCCCCCGGCGTCATCGCTTCACAAGCGTTCTTGAAGATACTCAGAAAGACCTGTTGCAGTTTCGCCTCATCTCCCCGCACAGGGGCAATCACAGGAGCGTACTCCTTCGTCACATGGATCCGCGTCACCTCGAGATCGGTCGCCACGACCGTAAGCGCGCTTTCAATGACCTCCGGAATCCGGACAAGGCGTCGATTCAGCTCGAGCGGCTTGGCGAAATCCAAGATTTCGTTCAGGATTGCCTCGATGCGAATGAGATCCCGCATGGCATTTTCCACACGTGTTTGGGGATCGAAGTCCAGCACGCCCTCCCCCGTAACCTCTTCCAATTGAGCGCGGATTGAACCGAGCGGCTCACGCACCTCGGTGGCAAGAAAGGCGCTGAACTCTCCGATCGCCGCTTGGCGTTCTTGCTTGCGGATCATCGGCTCCAACGAGATAGAGGGCTGGGGAGATGGGGGGGCGGACGCATCGCCGTCATCAGTCGTCTGGGAAGGAGCTGTGGGCGCCTGCGCCGGTGCTTGGAGCAGATCGGCAAGTTTGACAATGAGTGGTTCGAGCGTGCGCGCATCCGTGGGTTGATAGCGGTCCGCTTCGCGGGACGCGAACGTGACGGTCCCGCCGACCTGTCCTCTGACGAAGAACGGGAAGACCAACGATGACTCGAACCGGTCTTTGAAAAGCTGCTTATGATCCAGGAACCGGCCCTGGGTCGACGCCAGATCATGATCGACTCGCGGCTTTCGATGACGAATCGCCCAGCCTGCCGCTGAACTATCCAGCGCCAGCCGATGTCCCGGCCGCATGTCTTTTTTGCCGTCTTTGTGATCGCCTTTCAGGTCGCCGGCCATTCCGAGGACTTCCACGCTGCCGGCGATAGGGTCATAGTGGCACACCCAGGCGCGATCGTAGGACAGCGTTTGCGCCGCATCGGTCAGGACAGCTGTGATCTGCTCTTGAAGCTGCGGCGTCAGCTGTGAGACCGGAGCGCTGAGCATTGAGGCGGAGGAAGGCCCGGTCGTGGGCGGTTCTTGAGTGACGAGAGGACGGCTCAGCACGACGTTCATGTCGAAGAGTTTGTCCCGGTCCAACGCTTTCGTAACGTCCTCGCTGGCCTGGTCCATGAGGCCGCGTTCCTTCTTGGTAAAGGCCGCGCTTTCCTTGCGTCCAATCACCAGAAAGCCGTACATCCGATTGCGGTACTTGAGCGGAACACCGAGGAGGGATTTTGCCCCTGGCGTCACCATCCGCAGCCGCATGGTGCGGGTTCCGTCCTGATCCTGCGTGCCTGCCGCAGTAATCGAGGGTGCCGACAGCGTGCGCAGGATGGCCTGGACATCACGCGCCGTGAAGCCCCGGGCGGCATGACCGACGAGCGGACCGTTTTCACGGTGAAAGATGGCGGCCAGCGCCGAATCCACCGGCAAGTCATTGAGGACCGAAGTGAGCGTCCGCTGAAGCGGTGTTTCGCCGGCGGATTTAGTGTGGACAGTGGTTGATGTCATCTATAGCGGTTGTGCTGCAGAAATGCGCGCATTGTAGCAATGGAGTTTGCTCAATTCAACGAAAAGCCGCGACAGCGTGTTGAAAAAGTGCAGGCTCATTCTGGCGGATTGATGATCTTCGGCTGCCGTGGCTCCGTCGTGCGGATTTCGACCTGGCGATAATCGCCGGTCAGGAGATTCAGCACGCTTGTGACGACGCTGATGACAATCGCACCTCCCACTGCCGGCCAGAAGCCGTTCACGGCGAAGCCCTTGACGAGGTAGGCCGTGAGTTCCAATAGGAGAGCGTTGAGGATGACCAGAAAAAGTCCCAAGGACAAGACAATCAGCGGCAAGGTCAAGATCATCAACACGGGCCGAAGCAGCAGATTCAACACGGTAAGCACGAGCACCGCGGCAATTCCAGCCGTGAAGCTGTCGGCTTCGATGCCCGGCACGGTGGCAACAGCCAGGAATACCGCAATGCCTGAGATGAGGAGGCGTACCGCTACCGCATGAATGCCCCCGCCGAAAGGCGCCGCATGCGAGTGCTGAGAATACTGAAGGATACGCACGGTTCCTCCTAGGGAGCAGGAGTTGCCGCCGGGGGCTGTTGGGTGAGTGCCGGTGCCGGCGGTGCCGGTTTCTTGATGGAGGAAAAATGCACTTCGGTCGCGGTCAACGTCTTTTCGTCCTTGATGGCCTCAACCACGACTCGGTCTCCCACCGTTGGAAGATTCGTGCTCTTTGGATGGTCCTTTTCCTTGAAACGGGTTTGCTTGTTGATCTTGACGTCGATAGTCGTTCCCTTTTGGGTTTTGACTTCAAGATGCTTCTCATCGATGGCAACGACGGTGCCCAATACATGTTGGCCCGTTCCGTGAGCGAAGGCTGATGGACTCAGGGCCAGAAACAGCACAGCGAGAACCGATCGGTACAACATGGACAATTGCTCCTTCCTGTGAAACTCATGATCACTAATGATGATGGCCTTCGGCCTTTCCCGCTGCGGCGTCGTTTCCTTGCAGGAATTGATCGAACGCCTCTTCCTCGAGACGCTCTTTTTGCGTCTTGGGGTTGAGTGCTTTCATCTCGTCCAGTTCTTCCTGTGTGAGCTTGGGGAGATGACGGATGAAATGCACCAACTTCCAGCTATCGAGATCCTTCTCGGGGTCGCCGCTTCCCCAGGCCGGCATGCCCGTAAAGCGAATCCCATTGTGGATGACCCAAAACAGCTCGCCGTCCGACATGGACTGTGTATCGGTGAGCCGCAGATCGGGCGCCTTCGGGTAGACGTTCTTGCCGATCGGGGTTTTACCGCTTCCGTCGTTGGAATGGCAGACCGCGCAATGATCGGCAAAATGTGCGCGTCCCTCGTTGAGCACCTCTGCGTTCAAAGGGATTGGATTCGAGGTGTTCCGTTGCTCGATCGGAATCGCCAGATGGCGGATCTGTCGAGCCATGAACACTTCCAATGGATGCGGTTCGGTCTTGGCGCTGAACCCGGTGGTAAACAAACGATACCCGACCCAACCGGCTAACGCGAGACCGACCACGATGACAATCACGAATGCGCCGAGCAGCTTGGCCTTCATACCCCGTTGCTCACTATACAAACTCCATGATCCAGAATGCTACTTGAAGAGTGCCCGTTCGGTCTCTGAATCACGCATAGCCGTGGGACCGAAACCAGCGCACGGCCTTTTCAAGCGCCGTTTCCGGCGGTGTCTGCGGAATTCCTAGCTCACGGACGGCCTTACTGCAGTCATAGTGCATGAGGTACTTGGCCATCTTGACCCCTTCCAATGGAATACGCGGCGGTTGGCCGGTCAGGTGGGCGATCCATTGGTTTGCGTAGGCGAGAGGAAGGACCGCCGAGCGAGGCAGCCTCAGGGAGGGTGCTTTGACACCGGTCAACCGACTGAGAATGTCGAAGACGCCCTTGAGCATGAGATTCTTGCATCCAAGAATGTACCGTTCCCCCTGGCGTCCCTTCTCCATGGCGAGGAGATGCCCTGCGGCCACGTCATCGACGTCCACGATGTTCATGCCGGTTTCAATGTAGGCGGGCATCCGGCCCTTCATGAAATCCACGATGACCTGACCCGTCGGCGTTGGTTTCACATCGCCGGCCCCGACCGGGGCGCTGGGGTTCACGATCACAATCGGCAGGCCTTCGGCGGCAAATTTCAACACTTCCTGCTCTGCCAGATATTTGGACCGTTTGTAGTGTCCGGCCATTTGATCCAGCGACACGGGTGTGTCTTCCGTCCCCAAGCCGCCTCCGGCCGGCAATCCGATCGCCCCGATCGTGCTGCAGTACACCGTACGCTGGATGCCGGCCCGGCGGGCAGCAGCCATCACATTGCGCGTGCCCGTCACGTTGACGTCGTAAAAGATGGATGAATCCTTGGCCCACAGCGCATAGTAAGCGGCGACATGGTAGAGCTGCTGACAGCCGGCGAGGGCCTCATCCAGCGAGGCAGGGTTGAGCAAGTCGCCTTCAACCCGTTCAACGGGAAGACCCGAGAGATTTTGGGCATCAGACTGTGAGCGGGCCAGGACACGGACGTCAACGCCGGCGCGGACGAGCGCGCGCGCCACTGCTCCTCCGATAAATCCCGTCGCCCCGGTGACGAGGGCCTTCATGGGCACCCATCA
>DASUXH010000360.1:0-5549 GCA_036378015.1 Nitrospira sp.
CACGGCGGGCCCACCATTGACGGTGTTGACGGATGGCCCAATTCGGCTGGACGATCGGCGGGTCGTTGTTCTTCCCAGCGAGCGATTCGTGCCGGTCCCGATAGCGGTGGAGATCGACAAAAAGCTTCGGCTGCTGCCAACGGGCGTCGCTCTCGATGCCGCGAAGCTGCCATTCCCACAAAGAGGTTTGGGCGGAAAAACGGCCAAGCACGATCGCCATTTGCAGCGTCATGAGCACGCCAAACAGGCACAGAATAATGACGAGCACCATGAAAATGAGTGTCAGGGGCTGCCGGGCGAGAAGAAATCCGATGGCCGCCACGAAGATGGAGTTCGCCGTCAGGTAATCAGACAAGAGACTGTGGTAGTCCCGGACCCCCGATGTCCAGAGATCGATAAGATGGTGATACGTGGTTTGCGGATCGGCATCGTCCATGCTGCCTCTCCGGCACGCCGGTGAGTCCGGTCTTATAGCGAGCCGTGATATTCAAGTCAATGCGTGCGGCATTCAGCCGGACGAACGTGGTATGGTGAGGGGGGGACGGCTTATGCGCTTTTATTCTCGCATCATCGTCTTCTGTCTTCTTGGCGTGGCCGCTCAGGCCTTCGCGGGCAACCAGATCTATCGATATAAAGACGACTCCGGCACTCTCAATTTCACTACAGAACTGTACTCGATTCCCGAAAAATACCGCAGCGAGGCCGTGGCGATGGTGCCCGAGACCCCCGCGCCTGTGCGGAAGGATCCGGTGCTCCGCGTCGTTACCGCCACCGGCGAATATCGCATGAGCGATCACGACACGAGAATGGATGCCACGCGGCTGGCCATCGAGGCCGCCAAACGGCAAGCGCTCGAGCAAGTCGCGACATATCTCGAGAGTGTGACAGAAGTGAAAAATTTGGACGTCACGCGCGATGAGATCCGGGCCTATACCGCCGGCGTCGTCACGGTCCTCAACCAACAGGTCCGCACGCGCCTCGACGATGGCGCCGTCGTGATTTACGCCGATCTGACGGCGCAGGTCGATCGGAATGAGGTCATCAGCGCCATCAACGGGCTCCGAGACAACGAAGGCGCCGCGCTGCAGCTGGCCTCGCTCAGAACCGAGGCCGATCAACTCCGTCAGCAGCTCGACGCCGCCACTCAGGCCTTGGCCTCGGCACAAACCGCAGAGCAGGTGCGCGCCGCGACGCTCCAACGGCAGCAATTGCTCAACCAAATGCAAGCCGATAATCTTGTCTCCCAAGCGCTGGCCGGATATGCGTATATCACACCGGCCAAAGTGCAGCAGATCAATGACCTGCTCGGTCGGGCCAGGCACCTTCACCCGTCGAACCCGCATGTGCCTAGAGCCGAACACAACTTGCGTGGCCGCGACGTCTCTCCTTCTCAGCAGCTTCCTGAGCAAGGCAACCAACCCGGCGGGCCTTTCGTTGCGCCGTCGCCGCAGTCGCCTTTGGCCACGCCGCTTCCGCAATCGCCTCTTGCGACGCCGCTCCCGCCATCGCCTCTGGCTGAACCATTGCCGCAATCTCCACTGACGATCCCCTTGCCGCATTCACCGCTGGCAACGCCGTTGCCCCAATCACCGCTGAGCAAACCGCTCGGTCCGTCGCCGCTTGCCGCACCGCTCGGTCCTTCACCCCTCGCCGCGCCGCTCCGGTAACCGCACGTGATTGTCCCCACAACGTCCCGCCGGGCCATTTACTAGTCCTCCTCCGCGCCGAAGTTTGGTAGATACATGGTCGTTCATGAAAGGAGGCTATATGGCGGCTGCTCAATTGCAAGGTATGCGTGTCGCAATCTTGGTCACCGATGACTTCGAACAATCAGAATTGACTGAACCCAAGAAGGCGCTGGAAGAAGCAGGCGCAACGGCCCTGGTCGTTTCACCGACGTCAGGAGAGATTCAAGGGATGCATCACGATGCAAAGGCGGATCGGTTTCGGGTCGACCAGGTGCTGGCCGAAGCCGATCCGGAACAGTTCGATGCCGCGTTGCTGCCGGGAGGCGCGCTCAATGCGGATGCCCTTCGGGTCGTCCCCGAGGCCAAGACCTTCATCACGGCCATTGATCGGGCCGGAAAGCCCATCGCCGTCATTTGCCACGGGCCGTGGTTGCTTGCCTCCGCAAAGCTCGTGTCTGGACGGAAGATGACCAGCTACCATACGATTCAGGACGATCTCCGGAATGCTGGGGCTGACTGGCAGGATGTCGAAGTGCTTCGCGACCGCAATTGGGTGAGCAGCCGCAAGCCGGCCGACCTGCCGGCCTTCAATCGGGACATGCTGGCGCTCTTCGCGGAGCATCACGCGGCTGGAACCGCAAAGGCGGCCTAGCCAATGGTCGACGACAGGCCCCGCTCTCATTTGCTCTCGGTCTTTTCGACCGCGCATGACGTTTTCAATGAATCTTCCGTGAGCAGTTTCTTGTCGTCGACTTGCTTCATGAGTACTTTGGCGGCGGCGAACAGATCATTCTGCTCGTCTTCGCCGATCCAGAACTTGGTCTTGATCCGCGTCACGCGCTCGGCCAGGCCCTCCGTTTCCTCGTCTCCCGCATACATGAGATGCCTCAGGGAGATGTGGCGCACTTCGCAGCCGCATTGATCACGGTCATTCACCGGTAACCGCCCGCGCATCTCCTGATCCTGCCGCGGGATGGGAATCCCCATCCCTGCCAGCAGCGAACGCCTCGACTCGAGCAACATCGCATCACTTGCATCCAACGCGTTGGTATCGACGAAATAGTCGACGAACGAGCGGCTGGATTCTTGCGCGTTCAGTTCGGGGTGCTCGCTCGCCGGTGTGGCGTCAACGATGACGATGACGCAGCCGTTCGGAAACAACCGCTTCAACGACGTCCCGAGGACATTGCGATTGAGGTACTCGGTGATGGCCTGCACGCCCAGGTTATCGATCGGGCCGCCGTCGTAGAGATGCATGTATTGATGCGGGGTGATGTACCACTCAAGCGTCACGTCCTGGAACGCACCGGGAAATGCGGAGGAGGCATTGACCGCGTTGGCGACTGGATAGGGAGCAAGGACGGAATGGAGGCGGTCGAAGCTCTCGTCGGTGAACGTGAAGCGGGTGTGATCGTTGTGAACAGTCGAATTGAGGAGAATCTTCGGATGGGACTGCAGGTGCGCAAAGGTCGCGTCGTGATACAGCTCGTTGTTGAACACCTGCACCATGATGTCGGAGCGCGTAAAATCCGAGAGCCAATAGCGAAATATGTTCTGGGGAAGGAACCAGCGCCGGATCCAACTGCCCTGAAAGTCAAATCCCAGCGACTTCCGGAGGGCAGGCTCGGTGAAGGCCCCCGCCTTGTCGCCAAGCCCGTAATAGACCGCCGGAAGGGTGCCACCGGACACGCCGGAAATCACATCGACCTGCTCGAGCAACTTGCGTTGCTGCACTTCGAGCATGACGGCGGCGCCGAAATTTGCCGCGCGGCTTCCGCCTCCGGAAATCGCGAGCGCGAGAAAGCGGCCGTCCTTCCGTTCGAGCTCCGTCAACTTCCACGAGCCCGCGGTTTCCGGCACAGGGTCCTTGCTGGTCCACTCTTTGTTCCAGCCGGGCCGCCAGTGGCCAGGCAACAGGGCGCAACCTCCAATCATCAGGAGGAGGCATGCAATCCAAAGTCGCAGACGGGAGGCATGGACAATCCGTCTCATTCTGTGCGCTTTTCCCTCTAGATCGGCTGACCGGCTTGGGCAAGCAGCTCCGATTGAATGGCCTGAAGACTTGCAATCCCGACGAGCGCCCCTGTCGGCGTCAGTACAGCGATGCCTTCCTCCTTGGTTCGGTTCAGATATTCCAACGCCTCGAAGGCCGTTGCCGTGCTGGGAATGCTGCCCACATGCATGCCGGCCTTCTGAAGCTCGGCATAGTTTCCCTGATTGATCAATTTGGTGACGGCAGAGCCATTCTGATGAAAGATCGTTTGAAACCGCTGAACCGACATCCAACCTCGATATTGGCCCCTTTCCAAAAAGACGATGTAGCGGAATGAATCTTTCACCGTGAGCGCTTTGAGATATTCTCCTATCGCGAAGTCAAAAAACACTTCCTTTCCCGGCTGGCTGTCGAACGTCAGACTCGTGATGCGCTCGCCCTGCTGTAAGCGGGGAATGATGATCCGATAGAGTGTGTCCAGCGACTCCTTGCCGACCATGCCTGGATCCGTCGCTGCCAGGACCAACGGCTTATACATGGATGGCGGTGGAAGGTTGTCCGCAACCGGTGTGGCTTTGGCTCGAGTCAGCATGGCATACCGGCTGAGGTCCCTGCTCGACATGGCGTCGCGAATGCGAGCCTTGACCCAGGTGTATGGATCGTGAGCCGCGCTGGCAGGATGCGCGATGTCCTGATGATTGAGATCAAACGGCGTTGGGTTCGCATCGCAGCGGCTCGCCGCATAGACGCGACTGACGACCATCATGCCCCTCGTCGGAAGCGTTTCATAGGCACAAAAGGCTCTGGGCGTCGTGAGGCCCAGCAGGTCACGATCGCGCAGCAAGTTTTGCCAACTGTCTTCAAGCTGTTGGAGAAAGGCGTTCAGGTCGGACGGCTGCATGTTCCCAAACTGGGGGTTCATGCTGATCCACGACGCGTATTCCCCCAAGTCGGCGCCTTGAGCCGGTGAAGACAGGAAAAGGACGCCCTTGATTCGATCCAACCTCGCGAGCTCTTCGCGATTCGGCCGGTTCAACTGCGTCAACATTTCTTTGGCGACGAGGCCGCCCATGCTATGGGCAATAATCACGACTTGTTTGCCAGCCGAGAGAAGTCCCTCATCTTTTAGACGCTCCAGTTCGCGGTTGGCGATTTCTGTGATCGTGGAAGCCTTCGAGAACTTGGGTGAGTAATAGCCGAGAAGATAGGTGCCGTAGTCTTTGAGCTCTGGATCGTTCTGAATCAATTCCGGCCAATAGGCTCCGGTCGTCGGATTTCTCCAGCTCCTCTCGTTGCTGGCCGTGACCCCATGGATGAAGATGATGACCTTGTCGCGGTTAGAAGGCCCGACGAAGCCTGAGGGTGGTGGTGGGGCCAGCCCTGGGCTGCTCTCACAGCCGCCGGTCAGGACAAAGAGACCCAGGAGCAGAGTTGCAACGGGTATCGTGGTAAAGCCGGCCTTTAGTGAGAAACAAGGAATGCCTGGCGGCATGAACGCCTCTCAGCGGAGGCGATTGTAAGAGGCATGGCGGAGGTGCGCAAGAGAGATTCTTGGAAGGCGATGAAAATAGGTGCAATTTGCGTCTATTCGAATGATCGATCGGCCCCGGCTGGACCGACGGGCGATCACCCCACGACGTATGGTCGGTACAGACCTTCAGAACGCCGGTGGCTGGGGTCCCCACTGTAATCCCGCCAGATCTGGGTCCTCTCCCTCGGGAGCGTCGCCCCGTGCGGCTTTTTCCGCCTTGCGGAGCGCCCGTCGGGCCTCTTTCTCTTGGCGCTGTTGTTGGAGCGCTTTCTCGCGATCGCGCTTGGCTAGCGTCGTCTTTCCTGCTCGTGCGATGGTACCCTCCCTTCCGTCAAGG
>DASUXH010000361.1:0-5028 GCA_036378015.1 Nitrospira sp.
GCTCCGGTTGCAGGTCTCACAGCCTTTTCCCCGGGACAGGCGGAAGGCATTGTCGAACGGGACCCCAAGCTTGTCCCACGCCTCGGGTGTGTAGCCTTGGCGGATCTCATCATATTCTTCCTTCGTGCCCACATACTGCTCTTTGCAATCCTTGCAGACCCTGCGAGACAACCGTTGGGCCAATACGCCGAGCATGGCATCCGCAAAGCTGAACGAGTCGCAGCCCATATCGAGCAGGCGGGTCACGGTTTCCACGGCGCTGTTGGTGTGCAGGGTGCTCAGCACGAGGTGACCGGTGAGAGAGGCTTCGATGCCGATCTCCGCCGTTTCTTTATCGCGCATTTCTCCCACCATGATCACATCCGGGTCGGCGCGAAGAAATGCCCGCATCGCCTTGGCAAAGGTGAAATCGATCTTCGGCTGCACCTGAACTTGCCGGAGCCCGTACTGCGTGATTTCGACCGGATCTTCCGCCGTCCAGATCTTGATGTCGGGAGTGTTGATGAATCCCAGAACCGAATGGAGCGTCGTCGTTTTTCCCGAACCGGTCGGGCCGACACAAAGAATGATGCCGTACGGCTTTTCGGCAATGTCCTTGATTCCCTTGAGATTGCGATCGGAAAAGCCCATTTTGTCGAGCGGCAACGGTTCACTCGCGGCGAGAATACGCATGACCACGTCTTCGTTATAGCCGGCGGTCGGAATGGTCGCGACGCGAAGCTCGATTTCCCTGGTCTCGCTGAGTTTGAACTTGATCTTGCCGTCTTGCGGTTTTCTGCGCTCCGCGATGTCGAGGCTGGCCATGATCTTCAAGCGCGACACGATCGCCCGTCGATAGCTCTGTGGAATTTTCATGTATTCGAAACAGTCGCCGTCGACCCGGAAGCGTACCAACGTCTCCCGTTTTTCGCCGTAAGGCTCGATGTGAATGTCTGAAGCGTTTTGCCGGTAGGCATCGGCGATGATCTGGTTGGCCAGGCGGACGATGGCGCTGTCGTTTTCGTCCAGTCCCCCGCCGAGGCCTGATTCTTCCGCCGACTCAATCTGGGCTTCGGTGACCAATTCGCCGAGAATATCCGAGACATTTTCATCCAGCTTGCGACCGCTACCGCTGTCTCCGCCTCCCGTCGCGGAATTCAAGAACTGGGCGATGTCCCGCCTCAGGCTCACTGCAAAGCGGATGTTGAGACCCGGGAACGTGCGTTTGATGTCCGCCACGCGGTCGAGATCGCCGGGGTCGTCCGTCAGGATTTCGATGGCCGTCCGGTCCCGCTTGAGCGGCATCCAGTGGTTCTTCTTCAGGTAGTCGACGTTGAGGTTTCTGAGCAGTTCGATGTCGACGAGGGTGCGCTCGCTGTATTCGATGTAGGGACACTTGTGGAATTGCGCAATCGACTTGCCGATCTCGATCTTGGGCACTTTGTACTTTTCGATGAGGATGCCTTCCAGGTCGGAGGAAATACTCTTGCGTGCCTCGGCGATGGCGTTGTCCAGCTCGTTCTGAGAGATTTTGCCGTTCGTGACGAGCAGGTCGAACTTGGTCGAGGCCTTCTTCGTGGTGACCTTTTTGAGATTGAAGAAGGCGATGCCGAGCGCCTTGGCGATTTCGGCGACCGACTCCTCGTCTTTCCTGGTGAACCGGAGTCCGCTTTTCTTGTTGAGCAGCTGCAGCACGCCCATGAGGTACTTATTGTCGGCGACGATCGGATAGGTCAGGACCTGCTTGGTCTTGAATCCCGTGCGCTTGTCGTAGGACGTGTCATGATTGAGCGACGGATGGATGCCCTGCAGTTCGGCCGTGTTATAGGCGTCCGCAATGTTCACAGGCCGCAGGTACTTGGCGCAAAACCCTGCGAGACTCTGTTCGGTGATGGGGATGCGGACCTCTTCGATCGTATCGATGTGGGGAACCTTATAGAAAATTTCCTTTTTGTCCGCGTCGAACGCAAAGAGCGTGAGGTCCTCGGCGTCAAAGAGCCCGAGAATATCTTTGTGCAAGTCGAGAAGAATCTGGTCCAGATTACTGGCGGCATGGATCTGACTGGTGATCCGTTTGACATGTTCCGCGAATTCGACTTTTTGCTGGAGTTCCTGCAAGTTTTGCGTGGGAGGTTTGGCCTGCATCAGGGCTCCGTGTCTGTCCTACAGCCGTGGCGCACTACACATTCATTTATGAGTCGAGATTGAGTCTAGCCCAATAGGGTGGGAAGGCAAGGAAAACGCGCTTTCGCGTGGAGAAGGCGGCAGCGGATCAGGAGAGCGACCGTGCCGAGGAAGCCATGGTGAGAATTCCCGCCGAGACATCGGCGGGAGAAAGTTTGGTTTTCACGCCGGTCTTCCGCGTTTTGACCTCCAGCAGGCCCTCGGCCAGGCCTTTGTCGCCGACAATGACTTGGTAGGGTGCGCCGACCAAGTCCGCATCGTTGAATTTGACCCCAGCACGCTCATCGCGGTCATCCCAAAGAACTTCGAGGCCGGCGTCTTCCAGCGCCGCATAGAGCGTTGTGGCCGCATCGATCACGGCGCCGGATTGTCCGAGGGCGATGAGATGCACATGAAAGGGGGCGATCGGAAAGGGCCAGACGATGCCCTTGTCGTCGTGGTTCTGCTCGACCGCCGCGGCCGCCGTCCGGCCGATCCCGATTCCGTAGCACCCCATGACCGCCAGGCATTCCTTGCCGTTGGGATCCAGGAACGAGGCCTTCATGGCCTGGCTGTACTTGGTGCCAAGCATGAAGACGTGGCCCACTTCGATGCCCTTGGTGGTCTTGAGGACGCCGTCGTTTCGTGGCGAAGGGTCGCCGGCCTGGGCGTTGCGCAGATCCGCGAACTGCTCTACCTGAAAATCCCGCGGGCAGTTGACGTCGACCAGATGCGTGTCGGCCTCGTTGCCGCCGACGACCACGTTGGTGGCGGCCTTGACGGCATGGTCGGCGACGATGCGTATCTTCAACCCGACGGGGCCGGCGAATCCGACCGGAGCGCCCGTCACCTTCTCCACGGTCGCGGGACCGGCCAATTCCAGATCCGTCACGCCCAGGAGGCGCCTAATCTTGATTTCGTTCGCATCATGGTCGCCGCGGATCAAGACGGCCACCGTCTCCGATCCCGTCGAATAGAGCAGGGTCTTGACCAACTTAGACGCATCGACCTTCAAAAACTTTGTCACTTCTTCGACCGTTCGGCAGCTTGGCGTATTGACGCTGCGCCGAGGCCGGGCCTCTTCACTGCTTCCGTTATTCGGCGGCAAAACCTCGGCCCGTTCGACATTGGCCGCATAGGTCCCCGTCTCGCTGTAGACGATCGTTTCTTCTCCGGTGTCAGCCAAGACCATAAACTCGTGCGACGAACTGCCGCCGATCAAGCCGGTGTCGGCTTCCACGGCCCTGAAGTTCAGACCGCAGCGGGAAAAGATGCGGTGATAGGCATCGTACATTTTCTGATAGTTGAGCCGCGCTGCCGCGTCGTCTTTGTCGAAGCTGTAGGCGTCCTTCATGATGAACTCCCGCCCGCGCATGAGTCCGAAGCGGGGGCGGATTTCGTCCCGGAACTTGGTCTGAATCTGGTAAAAATTCAGCGGTAGCTGTCGGTACGAGCGGACTTCACGCCGGAACAAGTCCGTGATGACTTCCTCATGCGTCGGGCCGAGGCAAAAGTCTCGCTCGTGCCGGTCCTTGAAGCGAAAAAGTTCTTTGCCGTAGAAGTCCCAACGTCCGGTTTCCTTCCACAATTCGGCGGGCGAGGCGATCGGCATCAACAACTCCTGCGCGCCTGCCCGATTCATCTCTTCCCGGACGATCCCTTCCACTTTCCGGATGATCTTCAGGCCGAGCGGAAGATAGGTATAGATGCCGGCTGCCACCTTACGGATGAGTCCGGCGCGCAGCATCAGCCGGTGGCTGACAGTTTCAGCCTCCCCGGGATCTTCCCGAAGAGTGGGGAGCAGAAGGTGAGAGGTGCGCATGCAGCGTCAGTGAGAGAAGAAGATCCGTTCGAGGTCGTTCCAAAACGCAAAAATCATGACGCCGACGAGCAGGACCAATCCGACCTGCTGCGCCAGTTCACGTTGCCGTTCACCCAAAGGCTTGCGGAGGATGCCTTCGATCAGGAAGAAAAGCAAGTGGCCGCCGTCCAGGATCGGAATCGGCAAGAGATTCAACACGCCCAGGTTAATACTCAGCAGCGCAATGAGAAAGATGACGTTCGCGGGACCTTGCGCGGCCGCCTCGCCGGAAATTTTCGCGATCGTCAGCGGGCCGCCGATGTTCTTGCTCGAAATGTCGCCTATGATCATTTTGTACAGGCCGACGATGGTCAATTCCGTCCATTTCCAGGTGGCTTCCAGTCCGTTATAGATCGCGGCCAGCGGAGTGACGGACTTCATCAATGACCGGTCCGGTCCGGCGATGCCGATCTTGCCGACTTGCACGGTCTGGCCGTTCACCGTCGTGCTTTCCCCGATAGGAGTGACTGCCAAGGACACACGGTGACCGTCCCGCAGGACGTCCACATGGAGAGTCTTTCCGGGGTTGTCTTTCACGAGGCCGGTCATTTGCGTCCAGGTATGGATGAGGTTACCGTCGATCGATAAGACTCGGTCGCCTTCCTTGAAGCCGGCTGCCGCAGCCGGTTTCCCAGGGACGACTTCATTCACGACGGGGGGAATCTCCTCGATGCCGAGGTAGTAAGTCTCGTCGCCCTTTGGGCCCTGTCCCGGCGCCGGAACCGGCGTCACGATCAGGGTTTCGAGGCGCCCGTCGCGCAGCAGTTCGAGCGTGAGCGGGGCCCCCTTGCCTTTGGCAGCGGCATCGAGCAGCTCTACGCGCGTGGCAATGTCCCGTCCGTCGATCTTCTTGATTTGATCACCCACCATCAAACCGGCCTTGGCGGCCGGCGAGTCCGGTGCGACGGCTTCCAGCACGGGTGCGATGTCTTTGAACGAAGGGACCGGCAGCGTATAGCCGGTGGCCAACCACGCCGCGAAAATCAGGTAGGCCAGAATGAAATTGAAGCCGGGCCCGGCCGAAA
>DASUXH010000362.1:0-4970 GCA_036378015.1 Nitrospira sp.
CCGCGGTGGATCAGCCGGACCATCAGGACTCAAGATCCGCTTCCCGCGTGGCCGAACATTTTCCTCGTCAGCTGGACGGGCATGCGAGGCATCGTCACGCTCGCTGCGGCCTTGGCATTGCCGCTCACAACAGGCACCGGCGATCCGCTACCCTACCGAGCGGAAATCATCTTGATCAGTTTTGCGGTAATCCTCTCCACGCTCGTCCTCCAGGGGCTTTCGCTCGCACCCTTGATTCGCGCGTTGCGATTACAGGATGACGATCGGACAATGGAAGCGGAAGAGATGCAGGCGCGCGAGCAGGCCGCTGCCGTGGCCTTGACTCGATTAGAGGAATTGGCGGAGCAGCCGTGGTCGCCCGCCGAGCATGTGGACCGGCTCCGAGACCATTACACCCGGCGACGCGAGCGATTCTCGAAGAACGGCGCGGTGGATCCGGAGTGTGCAGCCGAAACGGTGGAGGCCTTCCGCCGCCTACGTCATGAGACGCTCACCGCTGAACGCCGTACCATCATCGCGATGCGCGACAACGGGACAATCAGCGACGACGTGCTGCATCGACTCGAGCACGAACTGGATATTGAAGCCCTTCGTCTGGGCATCGGCGAGCGCCGCGTCACGCGCGAGCATGTCACACCGGGATCATGATCCAGGCTCCCGCCTAGCCGGTGCTGCGCATGCGGGTCGTTTCGACGAATTCCTCGGTTGCATCGTCGAGCAGGCGGCCGGCGCGGCCCTGGCTGCGGTGAATGTACAAGAGCTGAGGGGCGATCCCGGCGACCGGGTCCGGCGGCTTGGGCATCTCATAAGTGACCGGGCGGGCGTGGTCGGCCAGCTGCAGCTTGGGGTTGTACACGCTGTTGAACTTCCAGAGCATCTTCACGAAATTGGTCTGGCCTCGCAGCAAATGTCCCGCGGCGATCCGGGCCGTGGACTTGAGCGCCGTCCACCCGAGATGCTTGGTATTCAAGACCTGCTGCGTTTTGACCAATTCCTCATAGAATTGGGGCAACGGCAGCGTCGTCGGCAGCACGGCGTGTTGTATGTCGTAGAGACGATAGTCGCGACTTGTAATGCGCCGGGCCTCGGTATGCCAGGTCTCCGTCCCGGGATACGGCGTATTGACGCTGACGCTGACGATTTCCGGGATCTCCAAACACCACTGACGTACGACGTCGAACCGTCGGCGGTCCCATGAGGGGTCCGCGATCAGGTTAATGGCGACCGTGATCCCCAGAGACCGGGCGAAGTCGAGCGCTTCGAAATTCTTGCTGAGCGTAATGCGCTTGCGGTGGAGAGCCAGCCCCTCTTCGTCTATGGCTTCGATGCCGATGAACATATAGGCGAGTCCGAGGGTCTTCCAGAAACGAAAGACGTCCTTGTTCCGCAGGAGGACATCGCCACGCGTTTCGAGATAGTACTGTTTCTTGATGCCCCTGCGGGCGACCGCCTCTCCGATCGCCATCCCTTGCTTGGCCTGGATAAAGGCGACGTCGTCGACGATAAAGACGCCGGGCTCGCGCACGCGGCTGAGGTCATCGACGATGGCTTCCGGACTGCGCACGCGGTACGTCCGGCCGTAGAACGTCCAGGCGCTGCAAAACGAGCAGTCCCATGGGCAACCCCGCGTGAATTCGATGGAGGCGCAAGGATCCAGCACACCGATGAAGTATTTGCGTCGGTGCCGCAGCAGCTCGCGAGCCGGCCGATGGTCGTCCAGATGTTCGAGCATCCGAACCGGCGGGCCTTCTCCGGCGGGCGTCACAGCGCCCGGAACGAGTCCAAGCGTCCCGCGTCCACCGGCAAATGCTTCGAGCAAAGGTCCAATGACCGGTTCCCCTTCGCCCTTCAAGACGCAGTCGATCGCGCCCTCGGCATGCTCGAGCACGGCCCGCGCCACGAACGACGCGCTATGGCCTCCGACGAAGACTCGACACGCAGGCAAGAGCTGTTTGGTGAGTTTGGCGAGATCAACGATCTCCGGGATGTTTGCCAGATAATTGCAGGAAAATCCCACCACGTCCGGCTGTTGCTCGTGCAACAGCCGCACGTAGTCGCGCTGTGATTCCACTTGCAGGTCGAGGAGGGTGACCCGGTGTCCGAGCGCCCGCGCTGCCGAAGCGACCAGCTCGAGGCCGAGCGGTTCGAGGCGCAGATAGATCTTCGTGTACATCAGCGGACCGGGATGCACAAGCAGCACGTCCATGTCGGCCTCCCTTTCAGAAGCTTTGACTCTACGAAGTCATGCGTTCCCGCACAATAGGGAAATATCTAGTCGGTACCCACCGACAGGAGGCGTACTCCTGTCGCAGAGACAACACTCCTCTTTTGATCGGGATGAAATCTACGGCACTTGAAGGGTGTACCAGCTCATCCCTCACAACGAATTCACGCCATGAGGGCATGACGCTGCGCCGGACCGACCGCACTGGGTTGTATCGCCGAAGCCTGCTGGACTCATCGGTCCTCGCTTGGTGGGTGCGGGTATCCTCCGCCTTTCCCGGTCGTGCTGTCAACCGTTCGACCGGCGTCCTGACCCTCCCGTCTCCGCTGTCCGTATGGTAAGCTGCGCCGCAGATGCGCACCGCCTCATCGGAACAAAACGAACTCGCAACCGCCACCGCAAAACGCCGGACGTTCGCCATCATCAGCCACCCGGACGCCGGAAAGACGACCCTGACGGAAAAACTGCTCTTGTATTCCGGGTTGATCCGGACGGCCGGGATGGTGCGTGGACGTAAAGGGGGGAAAACGGCGGCCTCGGACTGGATGGGGATGGAACAGGAACGGGGCATTTCCATTACGGCTTCTGCCATGCAGTTTCCCTATAAAGATGCTGTGATCAATCTGCTCGACACGCCGGGACACCAAGATTTTTCGGAGGATACGTATCGGACCCTCACGGCTGCCGATAGCGCGATTATGGTCATCGATGCGGCGAAAGGCGTGGAGGTCCAGACGCGAAAACTTTTCGCCGTCTGCCGCATGCGGCGCATTCCGGTGCTGACGTTCGTGAATAAGATGGACCTTCCAGGCCGGCCGCCCCTGGATTTGATGACTGAAGTGGAGCAGGCCTTGACGATCCACGCCAGTCCCATGACCTGGCCGATAGGATCGGGAAGCGACTTTGCCGGAATTGTGACGCGCGACGACAGCCAGGTTGCGTTGTTCAGCAAGACCGCCCACGGCGGGGCCACAAAGGTTGACGTGAAGACGATGGCCCTGGCGGATCTGGGCGCGAGTGGACGCGTGGATTCGGACATCATGGCGCAGGTCGAACACGATTTGGAATTGCTGGCCATTGCCGGCAATCCCTTCTCCCACCAACAATTTCTAGAAGGAGACGTGACGCCGGTGTTTTTCGGCTCCGCCCTCACCAACTTCGGCGTCGAGAGCTTTCTGGACGCCTTCGTGCGCCTAGCGCCCTCTCCCGGCGCACGGCCGGCCGACGGCGATAATGGAGCCGAACTGGCCATAGATCCGATAGAACGGCCGTTCAGCGCCTATGTTTTCAAGCTGCAGGCCAACATGAATCCGAAGCATCGTGATAGCACGGCATTCCTTCGCGTCTGCTCCGGTCGTTTCGAGCGGGACATGGTGGTGAAGCATCATCGGTTGGGGCGTGATGTCCGTCTGTCCAGGCCGCATAGTTTGGTGGCACAGGAGCGAAGTACGGTCGAGGAGGCCTTCCCCGGCGACATCATCGGTATTATCAATCCGGGTGTCTTTGCCATCGGCGATACGATTTCGGTGACCGGCGGGTTCGCCTTTAAGCCTCTGCCGCAATTCCAGCCCGAGATATTCGCCCGCATCCGGCCGGCGGACGTGGGCAAGCGCAAGGCGTTCGACAAAGGGATGGAGCAAATGGCGCAGGAAGGCACGGTGCAGATCATGCGCAGTCTCAACGATCTTGAGTCGTTGGCCGCAGCCGTCGGCCGTCTGCAGTTCGATGTCTTGCAATACCGGCTACGTCATGAGTACCGCGTGGAGACCGTCCTCGATCCCTTGCCCTATACGTGCAGCGCCTGGCTCGAGGGCGATCCGGCGACGTTCAAGGCGCCGTCCGCCTCCATGATTGTCAGGGATCAACGTGGGCGGGTGGTCGTGTTGTTTCAAGATGCCTTGATGAAAAGCATCGGCCGTGACCGCAACCCCGACCATGTTCTCAAAGACATGGGCTGACGTATCTATTTTGATCCTGTTTTCATCGAAATTGATTCATCTAACGTCTGATTCTTCGGGGCTTTCTCCTGAAAATCTTTGAAATTCTGAGCAGGCGAGAATGGCGCATTTCTTGCTGAGTCAGCGCTACAAGAGGAGCGCTATGGGGATTCGTATACTGGTTGCCGATGACGATGCCGACATCAGAATGAGTCTCTCCGAACGGCTGCACTGGCTCGGCCACGAAGTGGTGACCGCGGCGGACGGCCAGGCAGCGCTCGCGGCCGTCGAAGCGCATGCGCTGGATCTGGCGTTTCTCGACGTCTCGATGCCCCGCCTCAACGGCCTCGAGGCGCTCAAGCTGATCAGGAAGCGGTGGCCGAACCTACCGGTCGTCGTTGTCACGGCCTATGGGACCATTCGACTGGCGGTCGAGGCGATGAAGGAAGGCGCAGTCGATTTCATTACGAAACCGTTTGAACAGGGGCAGATCGACCAAACGGTGTCCGCGATGGTCAATCGGATGGGACAACGGGTGGAGATCACGAAGCTGATGGGAGAAATCACCCACGATGTTAAGAATCTCTTGATGCCACTGGTCGCTGGAACCGATCTCCTCGCCGATGAGATCGACGACGTGTTCCGTCACCTTCCGGCGGTGGAGAGGGCGCGCGCCCAGCAAAGCCACTCCGCCTGCGAGGAGGTGATCACCATGTTCCGCAATACCTCCCGTCGCATTCAGGATCGAATGAAAGCGATTGCGGATTATGCGGCGATCACGCGTGTCTCGCAAAAATTCGAACCCTGCG
>DASUXH010000363.1:0-10331 GCA_036378015.1 Nitrospira sp.
CCATGAATTTGCCTGAGTAAATAACCTTAGGACAAGGAGATTTATATGCAGATGCCTCTCGTCTCACTGCTCGTTCTTGCACTCATGGCAGCAGGCTGTACGTCCGTGGGCCATCTTGGTATTGCGACGAAGGCCTCCGCCAATAATGCAGACACGCTGAAATCCGGTGTCGCATTTGAAGAGCTGGGACCGGCGGAAGGAAGCGCATGCCGGCATTTTATCCTTGCAGTGATCCCGTTTGGCAATGCGACGTTTTCCAGTGCTGTCGAAGATGCGCTCGCCGAACGAGGAGGCGATGCTTTGCTGAACGTAACGGTCACCAACAGCTTGTACGGTTTTGTTCCCATCTATAACGTTTACAGTTTCACCTGTACGTCTGTGCAGGGGGTCGCCGTCAAGTTCAAGCCGATTACTGCGCCTACAGCTGCGGATGGACGCTCTGATGTGATTCCAGTTTCCAACCACTAAACAACCTTAAGGCAAGGAGACGTTTATGCAGATGCCTCTCGCGCCCCTGCTCGTTCTTGCTCTCATGGCAGCAGGCTGTACGTCCGTCGGCCATCTCGGGTTTGTGACGAAGCCCTCTGCCAATAATGCAGACACGCTGAAATCCGGTGTCGCATTTGAAGAGCTGGGACCCGCGGAAGGAAGTGCTTGCCGGCATTTTGTCCTTGCAGTGATCCCGTTCGGCAATGCGACGTTTTCCAGTGCTGTCGAAGATGCGCTCGCTCAACGAGGAGGCGATGCCTTGCTGAACGTGACGGTCACCAACAGCCTGTACAGTTTTATTCCCTACTACAACGTTTACACTTTCACGTGCACCTCAGTTCAGGGCGTGGCAGTGAAGTTCAAACCAGTTACCGCGCCAAGTGCAGCCAATGGACGTGTTGAGACGATCCCGGTAGCGAGACAAGACCAATAATAAGAATCCCGTCGGCAGATAGAGATATAAGGAGTGTGAAATGATGGCGAGACTTCTGCTGGTTGTTCTCTCATGTCTATTAACCAGCTGCATAGCAGTTCGCGGAGACGATATTAAAATTGATTCAAAATGGCCCCTGGAAGGTGTGATTGCGACAAAATCGGTTTCTCTCTCTGTGACGGGAAATTTTTCTTCTGGCACATCAACAGAACCAACTAATCCGCGTGCTATGCAATTGATCGAGGGACAAGCGCAAAAGGCTTATATGGATTCCGCACTTTTTTCCCAAGTGAGCCTCGCAAAGGAACAGTCAGACCTTAAAGCAGAAGTTAGAGTCACAGAAGAAGGGAGCAAAGCACTTGCCGGAATTTCCGGGTTTATCTCCGGATTTTCCATGGGTTTAATTCCAGGTTATGTCCATGCCACGCTCACCATGGAGACTGTTTTCAAGAACCAGGCCGGAAGTGAAATTGGCTCCATAAAAAAATCGGAATCTGTTTCGCTTTGGATCCAACTGTTCTTAGTACTGGCAATGCCCTTCAAGGACAACCCCAACCATGTCATTCGCGACATTTACTATGATCTCAATCGTGCCACATTGGACCAGGCGCTCAAAGATGGATTTCTATTCCGCCCATATGCCGCCTCTGCCAATCGCTGACCGTCTAGAAACAGAGAACTGTGCTCGTTTTGTGCTCAACTCCACCTCACTCCAGCTTATTCCAACCTATTCCAGCCAAAGTTGACTCTTTCACTAACTCTTGGTTCTAATTGGGTCCCATGAGCCTGAGTAGGGTGGCGTTGGAGGGCGAAAACGCTTTCCTAAACCGCGGGTCTTGCGGAAAAATAGTCACATCTTCACTGGTGGAATGTTCATGTCCAGGCAGGAACCATCGAGCCGCTAGACGATCGCCACTGCGGCGTCCAAGCCAGTAGGACGACCTTTACGGTGATGTTGGTTTTGGCGGGTTTCAGCGACACACGCTCCAACCGTTCCTGCAACGGATCGTTCGCCGCAACCAAGGTTTCGCTCTCCGCCTTGAATTGGGCTTCGAGATCGGTCAGCTGCTGCTGGAGTGCGGCGACGTTCTCTTGTGCAAGACCGACATCCTGTGATTCCTTGAGCACTCGGCCGGCTCCGCGAATGGCGGTGGTGGCGCGGCCGATATTGGCGGCGCTGATCGTTTTCCGTCCCAAAAAAGCCCCCAGGATCGACGCACCCACCGAGATGGCAGCCTGCATCTGGCTCGACCGGGCTTCCGTCTGTTGTTTTTCCTTTTGCTGTTCCGCCCGCCTGATTCTTTCTTGTAGTCCTGCAATCTTCGGCGCATATTTTTTTCGCAGCGAGTCGCCTTCCTTGTCCCGCTGCTCTCTCCCCGATTGTTGCAGCCGCAAGCGGAAATCCCGTTCGGACTCGCCGGGGTTGGACAGCTGGGCGGTGCTCGGACTTTTGAAGAGCTCGAGTTTTTGCGTCCGGTAGAGCCAGCCTCCGAATTCTTTGTTCCAGAGGTCGTAGCTTTTGGCCTTGCCGGCGGCGGCCGGAGGCGCCAGGAATTTCGCCGTGCCTTGCGGGGACTGTTCGAGATCCGCCGGCGTCAGCGGCGCCGGCGTCGATTGATCCCAATTGACGGTGAGAGCCCCTTCGGACATCGGCACCAATACCGTGACTTCTTGCGTCGCCTCCACACCGCTCTTGCCGTCGGCAAACCGAACAGCGGCTGAGCCCAGGAGCATCGGCGCGTACACCAATTCGTTCCCCTCCGGTTTGGTCCCTCGAATGGGCACGAAATGCTGCGGGACGTCTGGCGGCAGGATTGGACGCGCTGAGCCGACGGACAATGGTACAGGGTCATTGCTCGCTGGACCGGATTGAGACCCGACTGCTGACGGCTGCCCCCTCTTCATCGATTGACCATCGACCGTTGCCCGTTGACTTTTGATCGGGTCCATCAGGGTTTTGATCTGCGAGCGTGTCAGAGGGCCTCTCAGATAGGAGAGACACCATCGAGTTTCAAACACAACCGGCTCGTCCTCATGGACGTTATTCATGAGGAAAATGCGATTACCCAAGCCTGCCAGCGTTTGCTCCATCCGGCCCTTATCGAACTTCTTTCCGGCGGTCGAGGACGCGCCTTCGAGACCTTCAAGCACACGCGCCTTGTCCCGCTCCGTCTGAAGACGCCCGATGAGCCAGGTGCCGGTGTTGGCCAACCCTTTGTAATCCAGGTCCACGGGATTTTGTGTGGCCAGCACGACGCCAAGACCGAAGGCTCGCGCCTGCTTCAGCAGCGTCAAGAGCGGAAGTTTGGACGGCGGATTGGCCACGGGAGGAAAGTAGCCGAAGATTTCGTCCATGTATAACAGGGCGCGCAAGCTGGTGGTTCCTGACTGGGCCCGCATCCACCCGACCATCTGGCTGAGCAAAAGGGTGACGAAAAACATGCGTTCGGCATCGTTGAGATGCCCGATGGAAAAAATCACCAGGCGAGGCTTTCCGGCGGCCGTATAGAGGAATTGCTGGATGTCCAACGGCGCCCCTTCCAGCCAGGCCTGAAATCCAGGCGCGGCCAGGAGATTGTTCAGCTTCATCGCGAGGGCAAAACGCTCCTTCGACGGGAAGAACGCTTCGACGTCCATCACCCCGATCTTTGCCACGGGCGGCGACTGGATGGCCTGAATCAAAGCGGCGAGATCCAGGTCTGTCCCTTGTGTCCAGGCATGCCCGAGAATTGTGGCGAGAAGGATGTGTTCGCGACTTTGGATCGGGTCTGCCTCGACGCCGATCAAACCGAGCAGACTGGTGACGGTCGTATTGATCCGCTCGCGCAGCAGTTCCGCGTCGTTGCGCACGTCCTCCGCCGGCGCCGCAAAAGATTTGAGAATGGAAACAGACAGACCCGCGTTGCTGCCGGGTGTATAGATCACGGCCTCCGCAGACTCCCGAAGCCGCTGTATGCGCGCGCCGTCCTGTCCCCACGCCGCCAAGCCCTTCTTCCAGAGTTCGGCCTGCGCACTCGCATAGTCGCCGGGAGACTGGCCTTTCTTCCGGGCATCGTCTTCATTGATCCAGGGAAGAAAGTCCTCGCCCTTGAGCGATGGAAAGGTCAACAGCAGATTGCTGAGGTCTCCCTTGGGATCGATGATGATCGCCGGAATGTTATCGATGGCCGCTTCCTCAAGCAGCGAAAGACAGAGACCCGTTTTTCCGCTGCCGGTCATACCCACACACACCGCGTGAGTGACGAGGTCCTTGGAGTCGTACAGGAGCCACCCGGGGTTCGCCCGTTTGGCGGAGAGGTCATACGGACGGCCGAGGTAGAACACGCCGAGCCGTTCGAAGTCCTGCGCGCTTTCGGAGACGGCGGAGACTTTCTCATTCGCGGGAGCAGTCTTTTTGCGTGGCATCGATCCTCCGTCCGAGCGGAATAAGGAGCGGCAACCGCGCATTGTATGGCGGGAACTGACCGGCTGCAAGGCCGTACTTCTCGTTCAGATGCTGATCGGAATGAGCACCGGCTGAGAGGGACGGGAGGATAGGGCCCGGGAAAGCGCGGGGGGCGCCTCCCGGGCTTGGAGAGAGGTTAGCTGCCGCACGAAATCTTCAAGGATTCGATTTCGTTTTTCATGTCCAGCTTCCCGAGGTTAGGCACGCGTTGCCCGGGAGCAAAGGCCAGCTCCGTTCCCTTGAAATCCTTTTCAGAATAGGCCTTCACGCGGGCATTGGACCCCACAATCACACTTTCGATGTCGTTGTTCCAATTTTTTCCGTTCACGTCCGAAAGCGAGGCGAACTCCTTCGGCCCTTGCACCTTGACGTGCGGATCCTTCAGGTCGAAGTCGTCATCGTCGAACACTTCGATATAGCAGTTCTTATCGATGACCTGCGTTTCCAGATCCGCGGCCAAGGCCGGTGCGAGACAGAACGCCATCCAGGCGAGCGCCGGCAAGCCAACTCTCAGAAAAGACATAATATGCTCCTTTGTCGTGTAGCGGCTGTCTCGGGCTGTGATCAGCGAAAAATGCCAAAGAACCACAGCAGTACCAGCAGGCTCATCGGCACTCCGAGCAGCCATAGGATGAAGCCCTTTCCCATTGTTCCCATACACTCCTCCGTCCGTTGGTTACATCCGCTACTGCATCAGCGAAGGCTCCTGGGTGAGGACCTTGTTCAGTACGCTGACCATGCTGAGGTGCGCGCTGTTGTCTTCCCGCAGGTCAGCGGCGAACAATTCCGCATGCCGCTGCTGCATAACCCTGCCAAACTCCGGATGTTTGGACTCAGGCACACCGTACAAGCTGGCCAGCGAAGTCACATATTGTCCGTTTCCTGCGGCGGCTTCCTGGCGAAGGTTCTCATACGCCACGCCTGCGAACAGGTTGATCTTTTGCTCCTGTTTGACCAGGCCATCTTCGGTAAAGAGGCCGCTCGGCGTCGTACTCGAGAAAAAGTTGACGGTCGTGTCGACTGTCGCCTTCGTCGTATTGCAGGCGGCGAGGTTCAGTCCGATCACGATTACTCCACAAGCGGTTAACACACGACGTGCCATGCTAGTTACCATCGCTCCTCCTTTCGGATAAAAACATTGGGATGACGCCCCAAGTTATGACTGGCAAAACACCCAGGTAATGAATAAGCAAAGGACGCGCCGGGCAGGAAAGTCAGACCGGTCGGCGGCTTTCCGGTAAACTATGGTGATCTCCCTAGCGAAGATCACCAAATTCCGATCGCTTCGACGAATGCAACCCGGACAAGTTGTCCCGTCTTTGGGACAGGATGGAGGGTATGGGTATCAGAAGAGGATTACCATGCTTTGAAAATCACAAACACAGCGCCGACCATCATGCCGAAGCCCACAAGCCATTTCAGTCTTCAACTGCGGACGGCCGTGAGAATCAGAGTGGCAGATCCGGTTGGCCGCCACTTGGAAACAGTATTCGATGAACGCGATGCCTCAACTGGTCAAGATGGCCAGCCCCAATTTCCCAGGAGAAGCTAATGGCCATAAGCGCCATCAGCTGCTTCTTCCCCTTTATCTTTATGGAGATTGGGAATGCCGTGCACGAAACCTGTACCGCGGCCTATTCTTCTGTGGGTGGCGTCGATCAATTGTTCGCCCGCATCGGGGTCCCCACACCGTGCGGGGTGCGAGGACGAGCAATGATCGACGACAGGACCCACACCTGAGCGTTTTTATCGGCGACAGGCACCACCTGTCGACGGAGCCAGTCCCCTACACTCCCGCCTCTTTCAGTACTTGCCCCGTATACGACTTCTTTGCCTTGGCGATGTCTCGAGGCGGACCCTCCGCCACGATTTCACCGCCGCGATCGCCGCCTTCCGGGCCGAGGTCGATCAGCCAATCGGCATTCCTGATCACATCCAAATTGTGCTCAATCACCAGCACGGTATTCCCGGCTTCGACGAGACGATCGAGGACGTCGAGCAGGCGCTGCACGTCGGCAAAGTGCAAGCCGGTGGTCGGCTCATCAAGGATGTAGAGCGTGCGCCCCGTTGCGCGCTTCGACAATTCCCTTGAGAGCTTCACTCGCTGCGCTTCTCCGCCTGAGAGCGTGGTCGCCGACTGGCCAAGCTTGACATAGTGCAGCCCGACATCGTGCAAGGTTTGTAGTTTCGCCTTGATCAGCGGGATGTGCTCGAAGAATTCCAGGGCGTCGTCCACCGTCATGTTGAGCACATCGGCGATGCTCTTGCCCTTGTGAAGGATTTCCAGCGTCTCCCGGTTGTAGCGCTGGGCTTTGCAAACTTCGCACGTGACATACACGTCCGGAAGAAAATGCATCTCGATCTTGATCAACCCGTCGCCTTGGCAGGCCTCGCACCGCCCGCCTTTCACGTTGAAGCTATAGCGGCCCGGCTTATAACCGCGCACGCGGGATTCGGGCAGATTCGAGTAGAGATCTCGAATGTGTCCGAAGAGCCCGGTATAGGTGGCGGGATTCGACCTGGGTGTCCTTCCGATGGGGGACTGATCGATATCAATCACCTTATCAAGCGACAAAACCCCCTGAAGATCTTTACATCCGTCGATCTTGGGCTTTTTGTGATACAGCAGCTGAGACAACGAGTGAAACAGCACCTCGAGCACGAGCGTGCTCTTGCCCGAGCCCGAAACCCCTGTCACACAGGTCATCAATCCCAGCGGAATGCGCGCCGTCACATCCTTGAGATTGTGCTTGTTCGCCCCGATGACCGAGAGAAAGCCTTTCGGTTTCCGCTCGCGCCGTGGAACGGATACCGCCTGAAGACCGCGAAGATACTGGCCGGTCAACGATTGAGGGTCGGCCATGACTTGCTGCGGGGTGCCCTGCGCGATGAGGTGTCCCCCATGCGAGCCTGCGCCAGGCCCCATATCAAGAATGTGATCCGCAGCCAGCATCGTTTCCGCGTCGTGTTCCACGACGACCACCGTATTTCCGAGATCGCGCAGGCGGAGCAGCGTCTGCAAAAGCCGGCGATTGTCTCGTTGATGCAATCCGATGGATGGTTCATCGAGAATGTACAGCACGCCCACAAGTCCTGAGCCGATCTGCGTCGCCAGCCGGATGCGTTGCCCTTCACCGCCCGACAGCGTCGCCGCCGCGCGATCGAGCGTGAGATAATCGAGGCCGACATTGACGAGAAACCCCAAACGTTCCCTGATTTCCTTGAGAATGCGGTGGGCGATCACCATTTCACGCTCGGTGAATGTGAGGGAAGCAAAAAAGTCGGCCGCTGCCCTCACGGACCGGCGCGTCACCTCGGCAATCGATTGCTTGGCGATCTTGATGGACAGGCTTTCCGGCCTCAGCCGTGCGCCGTGACAAGCCTCGCAGGGTTCGAGCAATGTAAAGTCCTCATCTTCCGAATCGTCCCCGGTCATTGCGTACCCGATCCCGTCGCAAGCCGAACAGGCCCCGTGAGGACTGTTGAACGAGAAAATCCGCGGCGTGATCTCCGGATAACTGACGCCGCAGCGGATGCAAGCCAGCTTTTCGCTGTAGAGCAGCGTTTTCCCGTCCTCGGTCAGCACGCCCACAAGCCCGCCCGTCAATTTCAATGCGGTTTCCACCGAGTCAGCGAGCCGGCGCATCAGCGCGTCCCCCGGCTTCATGATCAAACGATCGATGATGATTTCAATCGTATGCTTCTTCTGCTTATCGAGCGCAATGTCGTCGTCGAGATCAACCGCCTTCCCGTCGATTTGTGCCCGGACGTAGCCCGCACGCCGCATCTCAAAAAGCTCCTTGCGGTATTCGCCCTTCCGGCCACGGACGATCGGCGCGAGAATCTGGAACTTGCTGCCCTCAGGCAGCGCCCCGATGGCGTCCACCATCTGCTGGACCGTCTGAGCGGTAATCTCCTGCCCGCACTGGTGGCAATACGGCCGGCCGACGCGCGCAAAGAGCAGGCGCAGATAATCATAGATTTCGGTCACGGTCCCGACAGTCGAGCGCGGATTGTGGCTCGTCGATTTCTGCTCAATGGAAATGGCGGGAGAGAGTCCTTCGATCGAATCGACGTCGGGTTTGCCCATCTGCTCGAGGAACTGACGGGCATAGGCCGACAGCGACTCGACGTACCGGCGTTGCCCCTCCGCATAAATCGTGTCGAACGCGAGCGAGGACTTGCCGGAGCCGCTCAAGCCGGTGATGACGACCAGCTTGTCGCGCGGGATCTCGACGTCGATGTTCTTGAGGTTGTGCTCGCGCGCACCTTTGATGATGATGGAGTGGCCCATAGGCGCAGGATTATAACACTCGAACTCTTTTTGCTGTTGGGCCGTGGTCTCGAAAATTCAGCCGAGCTCATCGCGGGATGTTCAAACAGGCCCTATCTAACCACCCCGACGAACACATCACCCACCCAACCCACCGATTGCCGTGCAATAGATGACCCGTGACGCGTCTGTCCCGGCGCAGCCGCAGTTGACAAAGCAAGAAAGCAGGTGCTACCACCCATCTCCATGCTGCTCATGGGGGATTCCGTGACCGAACGGCCTGCCTCTGAGGCTTCTGCCCGCGTCGTTTCGACCTGGTCGGGCACTGCGCGCGAACAAGCCGTTCAGCGCATGTTTACCGCCATCGCGGGCGTCTACGATCTCAACAACACACTGCTCAGTTTCGGACTGCATTACCGTTGGAAGAAAAGTACCGCCGCCTGCGTCCCCGCCATCCAGGACGGCACCGCGCTTGACGTGGGCGCCGGTACCGCCGATCTTGCGCTGTTAGTCGAGGCTCGCATGGGTTCGCGCGGCCGGGTCATCGCATCGGACTTGAATCATGCCATGCTGGCCGAAGGATTGAAGAAGATCGATGGAAAGGCATTGAGCGGCAAGATCACCTGTTTGCAGGCCAACGCGGAACATTTGGGCTTCGACGACGATACGTTCGACGCCGTCACGACGGGCTTCTGCATGCGCAACGTGGGAAACCTTGAACAAGCGATCACGGAGATTCGCCGGGTGATGAAACCGGGCGGGACGTTTGTCTGTCTGGAATTTTCTCGTCCGGTCTTCGGCTGGCTCCGCGCGCTCTATGACTGGTATTCGTTCAAATTACTCCCTTGGATCGGTACCAAGGTGGCGAAGGATACCACCGGCGTCTATCAATATCTGCCGGCTTCGATCCGAAGCTTTCCCGATCAAGAGCGGCTCTGCCACATTCTTCGCGACGCCGGATTCCGCGACGTCTCGTATCAGAATCTGACGGGCGGGATCGTCGCCATCCATCGAGCGGTGAAATGAATTCGGTTCTTTACATTTTTCTCCCCTGCAAGAAGGTCTACCCGATCGGCATCACCTATCTGGCGGATTTCGTCCACCGGCGGAAGCCTGATGTCCGACAGCGCATTCTGGATCTGTCCCTGTACCCGGTGTCGCAGCGGAGCCGTGTGATTCGAGAAGTCGCGGCGGAATTTCAGCCGGACCTCGTCTGCTTCTCCTGGCGGGACATTCAAATCTTTTCGCCCCACGAGGGCGATTCCTCTCTCGAGCATGCCTTCAATTTCTATTTTGCGAGCAACCCTCTCAAGCGGGTCGCCGCCTCCTTTGCCGGTCTGAAACAGTTGTACCGGTACTACAGTCACATCTATACGGTTCTGTCCTATCCCTGGCTCGTGCGAAAAGAATTCCCCAAGGCGCAGATCATGATCGGAGGAGGCGCGTTCACGGCCTTCGCCGATCAACTCATCGAAAAATTGCCCGAAGGGACCATCGGCCTGCTGGGCGAGGGCGAAGATGCGATTTTGAAAGTGCTCGAAGGCCGTTCAATTGAGGATGAGCGCTACATCATCAAGGAAGGAAGCCGGATCAGGAAAGGCCGGCAGGGTTCGCCGGCGCTGCTCGATGCACTCACCGTCGACCTGCCGTACCTGACGTCGATTTTTCCTCAATATCGTGAGTACGTGTCG
>DASUXH010000364.1:0-3356 GCA_036378015.1 Nitrospira sp.
AAGAATATTTTCGGGAGCATCGGCCACCGACACTTGCCATCTGGGGGAAGCACGATCCGTTTTTTCTCCCGGCCGGAGCGCATGCCTTTACGCGGGATAATCCAGCCACAGAAGTGAGGCTGCTCGACACGGGCCACTTCGCGCTCGAGACGCACAGCGAGGAAATCGGCGCAACGATGGTCAAGTTCTTGCGCCGGCTCGCCCCGGTCGAAGCTACGGCCAACAGGCGGTAGATCAAAGACTCAGCCTCGGCCCGGCGGTCATCGCCCTCCGGGCCGACACTCATCGGGAGGCACTGTCATGAAACTCCTTTCCATCCAGGTCGGCCGTCCACGCAAGGTGAAATGGCGAGGACGAACTGTCACAACCGGCATCTACAAGGAACCGGTTCCCGGCCGCATTATGGTGCGCTGGAAGAATGTCGAGGGCGACGAGCAAGCCGACTTGAGGGTGCATGGCGGACGGGACAAGGCCGTCTATGTCTATCCGTCGGAGCATTATGCATTCTGGCGCACCGAGCTTCCCGGCATGCCGCTGCCCTACGGCATGTTCGGTGAAAATTTCACGACAGAAGGGTTGGACGAATCGTCAGTCTGCATCGGCGATCGATTCCGCATCGGCGGCGCCGTCGTCGAAGTCTCCCACCCTCGCGTCCCCTGCTACAAGCTGGCCGTCAAGTTCGGACGCACGGATATGCCGCAACGCTTTCACGCAAGCGGGAGATGCGGTTTTTATCTGGCCGTTCTTGAGGAAGGCGAGGTCGGAGCAGGAGATCTATGGGAACGGCTGAGCCGAGAGGCGGCCGGAATGTCCGTACTCCACTGCTATCGAAGCTTATTCACGAATGGTCGCTAAAGGCGGACGGAGCTTCAGCGCGGTAAATAGACTTCGTGCAAATTGCTGAAGCTTCCGCCCGGTGTCGGCCCCCCGCTGATGACGTGTATACGGCCATCCACGACCGCGGATCCGAGACCATGGCGGGGAGTAGGCATCGGCGCCATCGACTGCCAGGTGTTCCGCGCGGGATCGTAGGCTTCGTTTTCACGGAAAGTTCCCTCAGCGCCCTCTCCGCCGAACACATACACCCGCCCACCGACTTCCGCGGCGGTGATGCCGCTGCGGGCAGTCGGCAGATCCGGTCCCCGACTCCACGTATCGGCATTCGGATCGTACACCTCGGTCACGGAGAGGTTGCGATGGTAATCTCCTTTGAGTCTTCCACCGATGGCATATACTTTTCCGGCTGCCGTTGCCGTCGCAAGATGATCGCGCGGGGTGGGCAGAGGCGTGTGCGCGCTCCAGGTGTTCTGGGCCGGATCGAAGACTTCGACCGCCGCGCTATTGGCCCGGCCTTCATAGCCGCCGATCGCAAACAGTTTGCCGTCGTGCACCGTGACGGACAAAGCGCCGCGGGCCGTCGGCATTGGCGCGCCTTCACTCCAGGCATCGGTGACTGGATCATAGACATAGACCGTGGCGACCGGTCCCCAGATGCTCAATCCCGCTTGCTTGTAGCCGCCGATGATGTAGAGGCGGCCGGCGACCACGCCGATACCTACATGATGCAGTCCGACCGGCATGGGAGCCTTAACAGTCCACCGGTTGGTGGCGGGATCGTACTCTTCGACGGAAGAAGTAATCGCAAAATGCAGAAGATTGCCCAAGGTGGGTTCTTCGAACCCCCCGATCACGTAAATCCTACCTCCAACCGTCGCAGCGGCCACTTCGGTCCGTTTCATGGACGTCGGTGCGGCAGCGCGCCAGCTACCGCCGTCGGCCTGCACCTGGGTACCGAAGAGCGGCAGCACCGCCAACATCAACACGAGACACGCTAGCCATACACGGCGTCTCATGGGATGCCCTCTGAAGGCTCCTCCGTCTCTTCCCATAGCCAGGCCTCGAGCAGCATGTAGCTCACCCCGAGCACGACGGGGCCCACGAAAATTCCCACCAAACCCAACGACACAAGACCGCCGATGACCCCGGCGATTACCAGCAGCAATGGAAGCCGTGCGCCTTTCTGAATCAAAATCGGCCGTATCACGTTGTCGATGGTGCCGACGAAAATCGTCCAAATCAGCAAGCCTGTTGCCCATCCATAGCTGCCCTGCCAATAGAGCCAGCCGACCGCGAGGAGAAGCACCGGCACAACGCCGATCTGCACGATTCCACCGAGAAACATCACGGCGGTCAGCAGGAGGGCAAAGGGGACGCCTGCGAGGGCGAGCCCGAGGCCTCCGAGTACGGCTTGCCCAATGGCCACGAGCACGATGCCAAGCGCGACACCGCGGATGGCTTGGCCAGCGAGATTCACCGCACGCTCCCCATGTGCGCCGGCCAGCCGCCGGCCGAACCTGCACAAGTCAGTCACCGCCACATCTCCCCGAGCGAACAATACCGCCGCAATCACGACCGTGAGCAAGAACTGGCCCGTCATCGCGCCAAGGCTTCCGAGCTGTCCCAGCAGCCAAGTCCCGGCGACCTTGGCATAGGGAGCGGCAGAGCGGGCCAATTCTTCGGGACCGGAAGAGGCGAACTGACTCCAGGCCGTGGAGATCCTCGGTCCCATGAATGGAATGCTTTCCAGCCAGCCCGGCGGCGCAGGCAGGCTGAGAGATTTGAGCGATTGAACCCAGTCGACGATCTCATCCAGGTGGGCGATGAGGGTTCCGACTGCAAGGGAGAAGGGTACGACAAAGACCAGCAACAGCGCCACCGTCATCACCATAACGGCCAACGCCCGACGTCCCCAGAGCACCGCTTCGATCTGCACCATCAGCGGCCAGGCGGCGACGACGATCATTGTGGCCCAAAGGAGCGCAGGAATGAACGGCCGCAAGATCCAAAACGAGGCGGCGATGAGGCCAATCATGAACAGGACGGATAAACTGGAGCGGGTCAGATCTTGCGGTGTGGTTGGCGAAGCCATCAGCCTGTTCCTCTACGGCTCTTCTTCTTCGAGCTGCTCGATCGACTGCTTGATAGCGGCCACAAACGCCGGAGGATCGGCCAAATCGCGTTCGGTCACCTGGAATTCCGACACCAACACACCGTCTCGGTCGACCACGATCAAACGATATCCCGGTTTCACAGCACGAGCCTACACCAATCGGCTAGGGAAAACACCCATCCTCAGGACGTTGGTGGGATGAAGGGAGGGTGACGAGAGCTGGCGAACGGCGTCGGTCGCCTCAGATCGGCATCAACGCCTGTTCAGGCAGGGTCGTGGCGCAGCTACGCCACCTTGCGCGCATGTGGCTTGTACGATTGCGGCCGACGGTCTTGGAACACAAAGGTGATGCCGTCCGACTTGAGATCCTGAAAATGACCGGCCTCAGCATCCAGAATATGCAGCT
>DASUXH010000365.1:0-9059 GCA_036378015.1 Nitrospira sp.
TGCAATGGCCAAGACCCATGCCGAATCGGGAGCCGACATGGTCGCGCCGTCGGATATGATGGACGGCCGGGTTGGCGCGATCAGGTCCGAATTGGATCGGGCGGGATATCCGGAACTGCCAATCATGGCGTACGCCGCCAAATTCGCGTCGTGTTTTTATGCGCCGTTCCGCGACGCCGCGGGATCCGCTCCGCAGTTCGACGATCGTCAGTCCTATCAGATGGATCCGGCCAACCGTCGCGAAGCCCTTCGCGAAATCACATTGGACGTGGAGGAAGGCGCCGATATCGTGATGGTGAAACCCGCGCTGCCCTATCTCGACGTCATTGCCGCCGCCAGAGCGCACACAACCCTGCCCGTCGCCGCCTATCAGGTGAGCGGCGAATACAGCATGATCAAAGCGGCCGGAAAGGCCGGCTGGCTGGACGAATCGCGGGCCATGTTGGAATCGCTTCTCGCGATCAAGCGTGCCGGAGCGGACCTGATCTTGACCTACTTCGCCAAGGACGCGGCGCGCTCTCTCAACTGACGATGTCCTTTACGGTGACGCGCGGCCTCGGAGACGTCCGTTCAAGACCGCATCCAGTGGTCACCATCGGAAACTTCGACGGTCATCACCGCGGCCATCGTTCCCTCTTACAATTAGTCGTGGCGCGGGCCCGCGAAGCCGCCGGCACGGCCATTGTGCTCACCTTCGATCCCCACCCCGTAAGAGTGCTGGCGCCTCATGTGGAACTGCGATTTCTTACCAGTCCGGAGGAAAAACTCGAACGCTTCAAGGCTGCCGGTGTGGACGAAGTCGTGTTTCTCGAATTTACCCCGGCTTTGGCGGCCATGACGCCCGAGGAATTTGCGAAAGAAGTGCTCCACCGTCGCCTCAGCGCCGCGGAGCTGTTTGTCGGCGAACATTTCGCCTTTGGAAAGGGACGGGCCGGACGCATCGCCGATCTGGAACGATTCGGCGCGTCGCTGGGGTTCACGGTGCACCCGGTCAGTCCCGTGGTCCTCGACGGCGGCGTGGTCAGCTCCACCAGAATCCGAACGTTGATTCAGGCGGGGGAAATGGAAGAGGCAGCGGTGTTGTTGGGCCGGCCATACGGCCTGACCGGCTGGGTGATCTCGGGCATGCAGCAGGGCCAAGCGCTCGGCTGGCCGACGGCGAACCTCCGGATTCCGCCTGAGCGGGTGACTCCTCCGGACGGCGTCTATGCCGCGCGAGCCTCGTACGACGAACACTCGTACGATGCGGTCGTCTACATCGGCAGCCGACCGACGTTCGGGGCAGGAGAGCGATTAATCGAGGTCAATCTGCTCAACCATCAGGACAATCTCTACGGCAAGTCGATCGCCGTCGAATTTATCGAGCGCCTTCGGGGCGACCACACTTTTGCTTCGGCGCAGGAACTCGCCGCTCAAATTGCAAAGGACGTCGACCGCGCAAAGGTCAGCCTGCGCCGTCATACGAAAGGGTTTCGCCAGCCATGAGGACGCATGCCATGCGAATGCGGCCGGCTTTGCTGGATCAAGTGGTGAGGACGATCGAGGAACGCCGTTTGTTCGAATCCGGTCAGCACTTGCTGGTGGCGGTTTCGGGCGGACCTGATTCAATCGCGCTGTTGGCGCTGCTGGCGGGCCTCGCGCCGTCCTGGCGGCTCAAGCTCACCGTCGTGCACTTCAACTATGGTCTTCGCGGCGTCGAGTCCGACGGCGACGAGGCGTTCGTCTCCTCGTTCTGCCGGACCAGGAACATTCCGTTGGTCATCAGACGGCCTGTCCTCACTAAGGAACATCGAGGCTCCTCACTTCAAGTATTGGCACGCTGGGCGCGTTATGAGGCCATGAAATCGCTCGCGTACGAACTCCATGTCGATCGGATCGTCACGGGTCACACCGCCAACGATCAGGCCGAGACCATGCTGTTATGGATGCTCCGGGGAGCGGGGCTGACGGGACTGGCGGGCATGCCCTTCATGCGCGAACATATGATCGTGCGCCCGCTGCTGAAGACCACCCGCGAAGACATACTGGCCTATCTCAAGCAGGAGGGTTTGTCGTATCGACAAGACAGCAGCAACCTCACCGGACTCTACCGCCGAAACCGCGTTCGACGCGACCTTTTGCCGGTGATGGAAGACATCACGCCGGGGATCGTACGCTTGTTGGAGCGTCAGGCCGATGTGTTACGAGCCGATGATGCCTACCTTGAGCAAGTGGTCGCTGAATTGTACCGATCGTTGATTATGGTAGATGCCGGAGGCAATCAGCGCTTCGAACGGCAGGCCGTGACTTCTCTTCCCGACGCGCTCAAGCGCCGTCTCGTCCGCCACATGCTTAAACTCACCGATGCTGAGCATCGGGCGCCAAGCGTGCGCGTAGTCGACGGTGTGCTGCGGTTTCTTTCCGGCAAATACAAAGGGCAACGAGTGTCGCTGCGCGGAATCGACGTGATTCGAAATCGCGAACGCGTGCTCGTCACCAGACGGCATGCGCAGGGTCAGACTTCAGACCGCCCGTTGACGATGGCGATGGCGGGTCCGATGCCCTTGGCCGTTCCTTCTACGGTGCATTGGCCTGGCACCGCGCAGGAAATTCATGTACAAGAGATGACCAGACGGGCGGCGGAGCCGTTCCTCAAGCATCGGTCGCGCGAACGCGCCGTTTTTGACATGGCGCGTCTGTCACTGCCGCTCATGCTGAGACCGTGGCAGGCAGGCGACCGCATTCATCCGCGCGGGATGGGCGGAAAAAGCAAGAAGTTGCAGGATTTGTTCACCGATTTGAAGTTGACCCGGGACGAACGGGCGCGGATCCCGCTCTTGGTCGCGCCTGAGGGGATTCTATGGGTGGTTGGCCGGCGGGAAGATGAACGGTTTGTGGCGCGCAAGAGCACGTCCCGCTGTCTGGTAGCCACGGTGCAATCACATGCGGGGAACGAAGGAGCCGAGTAGGGATGGAGCGGATATTCGGTCGACCGATCGTTACGCAAGAGGAAATGCGTGCACGCATCAAAGAGCTCGGCAAGCAGATCTCGACTGACTATACGGGCAAGGACCTTGTCTTGGTCGGAGTGTTGAAGGGCGCGTATGCCTTTTATGCAGACCTGGCGCGGGCCATTCGAATTCCGATGCGTGTGGATTTCTTGATCGTGACCAGTTATGGCAGCCAGTCCAAAACCACCGGAAAGGTGAAAGTGATCACCGAGCTGACCGAGGACATCAAAGGAAAGGATGTACTGCTCATCGAGGATATCGTCGACTCCGGATTGACGGTGCAGTATTTGACCAAGACCCTCGCCAAGCAGAAGCCGAGATCCGTGAAAGTCTGCACCCTCTTGAGCAAGCCTGAGCGGCGAACGATCGACGTGCCCCTCGATTACATCGGCTTCAAGATTCCCAATAAATATGTGGTGGGATACGGGCTTGATTATCAACAGAAATATCGAAACCTTCCCTACCTGGCTGTTCTCGATATGGAAGGCGAGCAGGAATAGATGGCCCGAGGTTGTCAGTGTGAAGAGCCCTGTGGTAACATCACTCAAGCTCGCGGATTTGCTCGTGAGTTGAGGGGACCTGCCATAAGGAGAAGTGGATGAATTCCAGGGCAAAAAATTTGCTCTTCTGGGTCGTTGTCGGCCTGTTCATGATCTTGTTGTTCAATCTGTTCAGCGTCCCGACTCACGCGCCGGAAGAAGAAGTGATTTTCAGCGACTTCATGGCGAAACTCGACAAAGGGGACATCGAAAAAGTCATTATCAAGTCCAATCACGTCAGTGCCGTCCTCAAGGATAAGACCCGCATCCGAACCTTTACCGCCGAATATCCGGACTTTGTCAAAGTGCTGCGGGAAAAGGGCGTCCAGATCGAAGCCAAGCCGCCCGATGAGAGCCCTTGGTACATCACCTTCCTTGTCACATGGGGACCGTTCGTTCTTTTCCTCGGACTCTGGTTCTTCTTGATGCGCCAGATGCAGATCGGCGGCAACAAGGCCTTATCGTTTGGTAAGAGCCGGGCCAGGATGCTCACCGAGGAACGCAAGAAAGTGACGTTTTCAGACGTCGCGGGAATCGATGAAGCCAAGGAAGAGGTGCTCGAAATCATCGAATTCTTGAAGGACCCCCGCAAGTTCCAGAAGCTCGGCGGACGCATTCCGAAAGGCGTGTTGATCGTCGGCCCTCCCGGGACAGGCAAAACGCTGTTGGCAAAAGCCATTGCGGGAGAAGCCGGCGTGCCTTTCTTCAGCATCAGCGGCTCGGATTTCGTCGAAATGTTCGTCGGCGTCGGAGCTTCCCGCGTGCGCGATCTCTTCGAGCAAGGAAAGAAACATGCGCCCTGCATCATTTTCATCGACGAGATCGACGCGGTCGGTCGTCTCAGGGGAGCCGGCTTGGGCGGCGGGCACGACGAGCGCGAGCAGACCCTGAATCAGTTGCTCGTGGAAATGGACGGGTTTGATACGACGGAAGGCGTCATCCTGATCGCGGCGACCAACAGGCCGGATGTCCTGGACCCCGCCTTGCTCAGGCCGGGACGCTTCGATCGCCAGGTCGTCGTCAATCGTCCGGATTTGCGCGGGCGCTCGGAAATTCTCAAAGTGCACACCAAGAAGGTCCCTGTTGCGTCGAACGTCGAGCTGGAAAAAATCGCCCGAGGGACGCCGGGCTTCTCAGGGGCGGACTTGGAGAATCTCGTCAATGAAGCGGCGCTGTGGGCCGCCCGTCAGAACAAGAAGGAAGTGGAGGTCATCGACTTCGAGATGGCCAAGGATAAGGTCCTGATGGGTGCTGAGCGCAAGAGCATGATTTTGAGCGATGAGGAGAAGCGCACGACGGCCTATCACGAGGCCGGTCATGCCCTCATGGCGAAGCTGTTGCCAGGCACCGATCCGGTGCACAAGGTGACGATTATTCCGCGCGGACGAGCGCTTGGCGTAACAATGCAGCTGCCGACGGACGATCGGCACAACTACTCAAAGGATTTCCTCTACAACAACCTGGCGATTCTGATGGGCGGGCGTGTGGCCGAAGAGCTCGTCTTGAAACACATCACAACCGGCGCGGGCAACGACATCGAGCGCGCGACCGATCTTGCCAGAAAAATGGTCTGTGAATGGGGCATGAGCGAAAAACTCGGGCCGTTGACGTTCGGCCGAAAGGAAGAAGAGATTTTCCTGGGCCGGGAGCTGACCACCAAGCGGGATTTCAGCGACCAAGTCGCCCTCGAAATCGATCTTGAGGTCAAGCGCCTGGTCACTGAGAATTACGAACGGGCGAAGCGGTTGCTCACCGAACATATGCGAAGCCTCAAGGCGCTCGCGGAGGCCCTTCTCGAGAAGGAAGTGCTCGATGCCCCAGAGATCGATCAGATTTTGATGCAGAACTCCTCGCAGACCGTGCCTGCCTAACATGCGGCAAGACGCTGTGACTCCAGGGCACTGGAGTTGCAGCGGTGCGTATGTCGTATCAACAAAAGAAGTGATTCCCTTCCGAGTTGCGTGATTACAAGAAGATAGGGCTGCGATCCTCGTGTCCCAGGGATACACGATTGTATCTTTGTCATAACAGGGATACAGTGCTGTTGTAGTAGCAAGACATGGCCACCCCGATGGATTTCCAGCTCAAAGGACAGCGACTTGCTCTCGACCGCCCCTTATTGATGGGCATCATCAATGTGACGCCCGATTCTTTCTCCGACGGAGGACAGTTTTGCGATCCTCAGCGTGCGGTCGAACATGCCATACGTTTGGTCGGAGAAGGTGCCGACCTCTTGGATATTGGGGCGGAATCGACGAGGCCCGGAGCGCAGCCGGTTGATGAGCAGGAAGAGTGCCGTCGGCTTATTCCCGTTGTCGCGGCTGTCGCGAAGGCTGTGTCCGTCCCGATTTCGGTGGATACGTCGAAAGCGGAGGTGGCCAAAGCCGCCATTGACGCCGGCGCCGTCATGGTCAACGACGTGACCGCTCTCCGCGGCGACAGCGCCATGGTCGAAATTGTGGCGAAAGCAGGAGCCGGTCTTGCGTTGATGCACATGCAGGGGAGTCCTCAAACCATGCAGCACGCTCCTCATTACGACGATGTGATCGAGGAGGTTGCACGATTCTTGGCCGCACGGGCACGGTTCGCGATCGAGCATGGAGTGGCAAGAAACAGGATTGTACTTGACCCTGGGATCGGATTTGGAAAGACTCTCACACATAATCTGGATCTGCTCGCGAATCTGCGTGTGTTGAAAGAATTGGGATATCCGCTGCTGGTTGGTCCATCGAGAAAAGGATTCATCGGGCAATTGACCCGGCAATCCGTTGAGGCCCGCGGATGGGGAACTGCAGCCGTGGTCGCCTTGGCGGTCGAGCAGGGGGCGAACATTCTTCGTGTCCATGACGTCGCGCCGATGAAGGATGTCGCCAATGTCGCCGCCGCGCTTGCGGAGCGAGTGTCCACTGGAATGCGAGCACAACATGCGTAAGCTCTTCGGGACAGACGGCGTTCGAGGCACCGCGAATCTGGAGCCGATGACCAGCGAAACGGCAATGCAGTTGGGACGCGCCGCCGCGCATATCTTCATGCGCAGGGCCGGGCGTCACCAGATTGTCATTGGCAAGGACACACGGGTCTCGGGCTACATGCTGGAAGCCGCGTTGTTGTCCGGCATCTGCTCTATGGGCGTGGACGTGCTTCTCGTCGGTCCCATGCCGACGCCTGCAATCGCCTTTTTGGCGCGGAGCCTGCGCGCCGACGCCGGCGTGATGATTTCCGCGTCACATAATCCCTATCAAGACAACGGCATCAAATTTTTCTCAAACGACGGCCTCAAGCTTCCCGATGAAATTGAAGCGAGAATGGAACAATTGATCGTTTCCAATGAGATCGCCCATCTTCGTCCCACCGCCGATGCGATCGGTAAGGCGTTCCGGATCGACGACGCCGAAGGGCGTTACATTGAATTTGTGAAGAGGTCACTGCCTCGAGAGCTGGATTTTCAAGGCATCAAACTCGTTGTTGATTGCGCCAACGGCGCCGCGTACAAAGTCGCGCCAAGCGTCCTTCGCGAACTGGGGGCCAAGGTCGACGTCATCGGCAACAAGCCGGACGGGATGAACATCAATGCGGGGTGCGGCGCAGTCCATCCTGCGCTCTTGCAACGAGCCGTGAAGGAGTATGGAGCGGACCTTGGCATCGCTTTGGACGGAGATGCCGACCGTGCCATCTTTGTCTGCGAACAGGGGAACATCATCGACGGCGATCACATCATGGCCGCGCTCGGCCTCGACCTGCATCGTCTCGGCCTTCTGGCCAAACAGACCGTGGTCGGCACTGTCATGAGCAACTTCGGGCTGGAGCTGGCGCTGAACCGCGCCGGCATCACCTTGGTCCGGACGGCCGTCGGCGACCGCTATTTGCTCGAGCGCATGATGGTGGACGGATATAATTTTGGGGGAGAACAGTCCGGCCACTTCATCTTCTTGGACCACAACACCACCGGCGACGGACTGATTTCCTCGCTGCAAGTCCTCTCGCTCATGAAACGAACGGAACAACCGCTTTCCGAACTGGCGAAAGCGATGACGGCCGTTCCGCAAGTATTGCTCAATGTCAAAGTCTCGAAGAAACCCAATTTGACCAGCATTCCGGATCTGCAGCAGGCGATCAGCGAAAGCGAGCGGCGGTTCAACGGCAGCGGCCGCGTCCTCGTCCGATACTCCGGCACCGAGCCTTTGCTCCGGATCATGATCGAAGGAGAACAGGACAGTCTCATCCGTGAAGAGGCCGACCGGTTGGCACGGATCGTCACGGCCCACCTCAGTTAGTTCCCTGCACAGTCACAGTTGTAGATCGTCATTGAACGGAAGCGATGCTCCCCTTCCTGACGTTTGCCTTCATCGCTGGTCTGGCCCTGGGGTCACTCATTCCTTACTACCCCCTGGCGGTCTCCGTCTTCCTTTGCCTCCTCGCAATTGGACTTTCCCTGCTCGAAGCCAAGGGACGCATGACAGCCGTTGCGGCGACGGCTTCGTTCGCCTGTGTGCTGTGCGGGATTTTGTACTGGTTTCAGGCCGTCGAAGGACGCTCAAAGGCGACCTTCCACGAGTCTGAGCCTGAAACGTTTCAATCATGCATTGGGCGCGTCGTTGCCCCTGTCCAATATTCGCCAGGCCGCATGCTGATGGTTGTCCGGTGCGATGCAGAAGAGAGCGGCCGATCGCTCCTCCTCCGATTGACCTGGCGTGGAGCGGACCGACGGATTTTTCAAGGTGATCGAATCTCGCTTCGAGCCAAACTGCGGAGCCCAACCGGGTCCTTGAATCCCGGCGGGTTCAACTATGCGGCCTACTTGGAGCAGCAGGGGATCGACGCCGTGGCATCGGTCAACGGCCTCGAGGCGATCGACGTATTGGAATCCGGTAACGAGAGCCTCCGTTGGAAAGTCTGGAATCGCGTCGACCGGTGGCGGGATGCCATCCGGCTTTCCGCGCTGAATAGTCTCGAACCGCCTGCATTGGGCCTCTTTCTCGGGGTCGTGATCGGAGAACGGGGCTATCTTGATCCCGACGTGCGCGATCAGTTCATGATTACCGGCACGGTTCATTTGTTGTCGATCTCCGGCAGCCATCTGGGTCTGGTCGCCATGCTCTCGTTCAGTCTGATCAAGCACGGCTGCTTATGGCTGCCGGCCTCGTGGCTGCTGCGAATATCCCGCCGCATTACACCGACGAGGCTCGCCGCCGCTGCGACTCTCTTCCCGGCAACCGTTTATGCCTGTCTGGCCGGAGCGGAAGTGGCGACCGTCAGATCGCTTGTAATGGTGTTCGTCGCGCTGGCGGCGAAGTGGCTCGGGTATGAACAGCGGATATTTCATGCGCTCGGGGCAGCCGCGTTGGCGATCGTTCTGCACGATCCGAAGGTCATTTACGACATTTCGTTCCAGCTCTCGTTTCTGTCCGTGGGTGCCGTCGGCTGGAGGCTGTCGCAATCGTCTTGGCGCGAAGAGGAGGACATCGACAAGCCGTCGAGATTAGCCAGCGCCAGGCTGTGGGCAACGGAGGCACTCATCATGAGCGCCGTC
>DASUXH010000366.1:0-3466 GCA_036378015.1 Nitrospira sp.
TTGCCGATCGTCGGCACCTGCTCGACCCGATAGCCGGCTTGAAGCAATTTCGCCGAACACTCCTCCACCATGGCTTGTCCTGCACGGCGAAGTTCCGGATAGTTCAGAAACGGCATCGCATGCGTGACGGCGACAATCGCAGGCTCCTGTCCAGACGCTTGTCCGGCCGGCCTCATGGTCCGCAACAGAAACTGCAGGGCCCGTTTCGACGCGGCGGACCCATCGATCGCAAGGACGATACGCCGCAGAGTCCGCGGCGCTTCCCTCACCACCAGGACCGAGCAGGGCGCATGATGGATGACCTGCGTCGATACGCTGCCCAGCATGAATCGGTCCAGCGCATCCAATCCCCTGGAACCGACCGCCAGAAGCTGGATGCCTCGCTTGGCGGCATTGACGATCGTCGCCGCGACCGGTCCGCGCTCCGTCACCACACGGCCTTTGAGCCGTAAAGACTTCAACATGGTCGTGGCCTCTTCCTTGGCACGCTTGGCCTGACCAAGGAATTTTGCCACCTCGGCCTTGAGATAACGCTCCGTCCCGGCCACTACCGGCTGCAGCATGAACGGCGCCCGAAGCGCGCGAAGGTCTACAATCTGTACGACCTTGACGGTCGGCGGCTCGGCCAACGGCAATCGGGCCACCCACTCGAGCGCCCATTTGCCGTACTTCGACCCGTCGGTGGCGACCAGGACTTGCATCGCATAGCCCCTTTTTCGGCTATCCTTTCCGGACGACCGGTGCGAACCGCTGCAGGAACGCCTCAGGCGACAGGTGCACGAGCGCCGCATGGCGCGCCAATCGCTCGCGGTCCTTAAGGTCTTCGTCGTCGAGTCGAATCATGTATTGCCGGGCAATGAGATACGACTGAGACTTGGTATCTACCATCCTTACCCGTGCGCGTCCTGTGACGGGGTCAAGCATTTCCTTGAAGGGAATGGGCGCAAACCTGCCGTCCTGGATCGAGACCATCGCTGCCGTCCCGCCATCGAGCAGATATTGGGCGGCACAATAGCCGAGATCCCGAGTGTACTCCATGTCATACGGGATCGGATCCGCGCAGCGCAGCTCGTACCCGACGTTCTTGGAAACGACCGTGGCGGTGAGACCCAGAGATTTCAATGCCTTCGTCACTTCACGCCTGAGCAGATCCCCGATGTCAACTTCGGACAAGCGCAAATGGCCATGTTCGTCCCGCTCGACATGATCGAGCCCGCCCAGATCGTTCTGATCGATGATTTCAATCAGACCTTCCGCCAGCACGATCACGCCATCCGTTCGTCCGCTTTCAAAGCGTTTGACCATGCTACCGATGACCGTATCCACCAGATGCTGGAGCTTCACGGGGCGCTGGGAAAATTCCTCAGGGATGATCGTCAGCGAAGCGCCTGCGGCCTTGCCGATTCCGAGCGCCAGATGCCCTGCCTTGCGTCCCATAGTGACCGTGAGATACCAGCGCGAGGTGGTTCGTGCATCCACCATAAGATTCTTGAGAATTTCCACCCCGAAATGGCGGGCGGTTTGAAAGCCGAAGGTCGGAATGCCGTGCGGGAGGTCGAGGTCGTTGTCGATCGTTTTTGGCACGTGCACGACTTGAAGCCGGCCCTGGGAGCGCGCTTCCAACTTGAGCGCGGAAGAGGCCGTATCGTCGCCCCCGATCGTGACCAGACGCGTGATGCCTAGACTCGTCAGTGTGGCCAGGACGCGGTCGAGATGCTCGGGCTTCTTTGTGGGATTGGCCCGAGACGTGCCCAAATGCGAGCCGCCGCGAAAATGGATGCTGCTGACGTCTTCAATGGAGAGCGGATGCACATGGGCGGTGCTGCCCTCCATGAGCCATTTGAAACCATCGACAAAGCCGAGCACCTGTGAGCCGCCCAGGATGCTGCGAATCGTGACGGCGCTGATGACGCTGTTGATCCCGGGGGCAGGTCCCCCTCCCACGAGCATGCCGACAATGGGACGAGCTGCACTCACCATCGATTAGACTCCTTACTCATGGCACATGTGGACACGATTCAAGCCCACCATCCGAATCTGTACCGACACAGGCACGACTTACCTACCATGGAAAGCACGCTGAGGGGAAGCGCGGCGGATCGATGATCACGAGGAGCTTGCGGCGGGCGTCACCCGATGGCCGACAGCCCTTGCAAACGGACGCGGATTTGCTCAGAATTTTCACGCGCCCCGATCATCGGAACCCGAGCGCACGCCGCACCATGACGACGATTATTCCCGCACTGTTTGTCATTGCAGTTTCAATCGGCCTTCCCGCGCCGATGGGCCTTCTCGCGCAGGAATATCCGGCTGACGTGTCCCGGGGCAAGACCATCTATGAACGTCATTGCTTGACCTGCCACGGTCCGAGAGGTTTCGGCGACGGACCAGGCGCGCTCTTGCTCACGATCGCGCCGGCCAACTTCCACCGGCCCGGCTCGTTTCTGAAGTCCGATGAAACCTTGTTACGGATGATCGAGCATGGCGGCGTGTTCAGCCCCATGCATTCCTGGCGGGGCCGTCTTACCGACGGCGAAATGCAGGACGTGCTCGCATACATCCGGGCGTTATCCCAAGAGTCGCGCTGACCAAAGGCCATCCTCTCCCAGGTTACGGCTCGCAAGGCAGCGGGATCTTGACTGAGACGACCGTTCCGCGGTTGGGTTTGCTGTCAATGGTGACCTGTCCGCGCAGCGGGCGCACCCGCTCCTGCATGCTGGTCAGGCCAAGACCTTTCTTACTATTTGAGAACGTAAAGCCGCTGCCATCATCGGAGACGCGCAGCTCAACTTGTTGGTTCCCGCCTGACAGGCACACCTCCACACGCTTGGCGTTTGCGTGCTTCCGAATGTTACCCAAACTTTCCTGCAGAAGGCGGTAAAGACAAATGGTGATAGGCATCGATAGATGTGCCGGCACGTTCTGCTCTTTGAAATCGACGTCGAGATTCGAATACTCGGTGAACTCATTGACATAGGTTCGCATGGAACAGGCCAATGTGACCGTGTCCAGATGGCGCGGATGCAGCTCATGCGTCAAATGGCGAAAATCGTCGAGAATATCGCCGAGTTTGCCCTTGAGCAAGTTGATGCGGGGCGCAAGTGACGGCATGACCACCCTGATGAGTTTCTCGATGGCGCTCGCTTCAAGAATCAGAGCGGTGATGCGCTGGCAGTGGTCGTCGTGCAGATCGCAGGCAATGCGCCGACGTTCCTCTTCTTGCGCCGTAAAGAGTTTCGCCATTAATTCTTGCAGCTCAATCCGGTTGGATTCCAACTCCAAGTGATGCTGGCGCAGAGATTCTTCGACCTCCTTGCTTCGAGTGATGTCTCTGAACGCGATTCTGAGCCGTTCGCCCTTGCCCTCGCCCATCACGACAGGCGCAGCCTGGAGCGAAACCATGAAGCTGCTGCCGTCCTGTTTCTTCATCTTCAGTTCAATGCTGTCCGGCTTGCCGTCGTGGAAA
>DASUXH010000367.1:0-3114 GCA_036378015.1 Nitrospira sp.
CTGACGCTGCTGGTCATCAGCCACGACACCGCGTTTCTCGATCGCATCGTGACCCATGTGTGGGAACTTCGCGACAAAACGATCCAAGAGTTCCGCGGCAACTACACCAAATTTCGCGAGCTCCGGGCCGCGCGTGATGCCCAGCTTCATGCGGCGGCCACCCGCCAGGCCAAGGAAGTGGCGCGGGTGCAGCAATTCGTCGACCGGTTCCGGTACCAGGCCAACAAGGCTCGTCAGGTTCAGTCGCGCATCAAACAATTGGAGAAGGTCAAGCTGATTGAACGACAGCGTGATGCCAAGCGGGTGAAATTCAAATTCCCTTTGCCATCCACGAGCGGGCGCCATGTGTTGGATCTGCAGGGAGCGAGTAAACGGTACGGTGAAAAGGTTGTGTACACCTCGCTGGATTTTTCTGTCGAACGGGGACAGCGTATCGCGCTCGTGGGCGAAAATGGAGCGGGGAAGAGCACCCTGCTTAAGATGCTGGCCGGTGTCCTGCCGCCTGACAAGGGCACGAGAACGGTCGGCCATGGCGTGAGCCTCCATTACTTCGCTCAGCATCAGGCCGAGACGCTGAATCCGGAGCACTCAATCCTCGAATCGCTGGGAGAGGTGTCGAGCACCGCCGAAACGAACTTTTTGCGCGGCCTGGCCGGGGCATTCCTCTTCTCGGGGCAGGACCAGAAGAAGCCCATCAAAGCGCTGAGCGGCGGCGAACGAAATCGCGTGGCGCTGGCTCGCATGCTCGTCGAACCGGCCAATACGCTGCTCTTGGATGAGCCGACCAATCACCTGGATCCCGCCTCGGTGGACGTCCTCACCGATGCCATGATTGATTTTCCAGGAACGATGATTTTCATCTCTCACGACCCGACGTTTCTCACCAGAATCGCGACACGCGTCGTGGAGATCGAGGACGGGAACGCACGGAATTTCTTCGGGGACTACGAATATTATCTATGGAAGAAGGCGCAGGAATTTGAATCGATCAAGGAGTCGAGCGATGAGCTCGGAGGCAAAGGGGAGGGAAAATCTCCGGGCCCCACGAAGGCCATGGCATCGCAATCTGCGCCGAAGTCGGCCGCCGGAGACCGCCGTGATCTGAACAAAACTCAGGCGCGGCTCGAGAAGCAGGTTGCGCGCGCGGAATCCGAAATCGCGGAGCACGAGACAAAGATCAAGGAGCGCGATCAGACGCTGGCCGATCCGGCTCTCTATCAAGACTTTTCGAAATGGAACGGCCTTCACCAGGAGCAGGACACTTGGAAGAAGGAGCTCGAACGGCTCACCGCCAGATGGGAATCTCTGTCATCGGAATTGGCCGAGGTGAAGCAAAAATTGGCCGCGATCGGCTAACAGGCACGCACTCAACGTTACCGCACGGATTTGATCGTTTCTTCGAGGTAGTAATACAGCCACTTGTTTTTCTCTTTGGTGACGACTTCGTCCCAGACGACGCCGATCAGAAACCCCTTTTCCCAAGGCTTGACCCAGGCCACGGTCCCATCCAGCTTTTCCTGTTGCTCGACACGGTCCGAATCGAGAAAGGCCAATGACACAGTCACCTTCTCGCCGTTGACGAGCTCTTCTTTGGCGTGAAGACCGGCGCCGACTTTGTTCACATTGTCGAGCACCGCCGTGGTGGCCTTGGCGCCGCCCTTGGGCGACACCAGCGCCGAACCCACCAGGGTCGCTCGCACCAGCTTGCGCCGCTCATTAGCCGCCGCACTGACCGGGCGAGATTTGGCCTCTGAACGCTTCATGGAGCTAAGTATAACCGATTAGCCACCTTTGTCCAACGGACCGTCCGATGGTAATTTCCCCTTTGGCTTGTAGTACTTCCGGCCCTTCAAGGCCTCGGGCAGATGGGCTTGATCCCCTGCGCGCGGATCGTCGTGCACATACCGGTATCCCTTGCCGTAATTCAGATCGCGCATGAGCGAAGTCACGGCATTGCGCAGGTGCATTGGAACGCCGAGATTGCCTCCGGCTTTGACATCACGAAGGGCTTCCAACAGCGCGGTATAAGAGGCATTGTCCTTCGGTCGTGTCGCCAAGAATGTCGTCCCCTGCGCCAGATTGATTTGCGCTTCGGGCAAACCGACGAACTCCACCGCCTGCGCCACGGCCGTCGCGACGACGAGGCCCAGGGGATCGGCGTTGCCCACGTCTTCGGACGCAAAAATCACCAACCGTCTCGCAATGAACTTCGGATCTTCGCCTGCTTCCAGCATGCGCGCCAGCCAATACAATGCCGCATCCGCGTCGGAATCCCGCAGGCTTTTGATATAGGCGGAGATGACGTTGTAATGCTCTTCTCCGGATTTGTCATAGCGCAGCGTTTTCTTGAGCAGCGCCGCTTCCACGACGGCGTCGTCGAGCCGTCCGGTGCCGTCTGGCTGCGGAACCGCCTGCTCGGCGACGAATTCCAAGGCCATGAGCAGCGAGCGGCCGTCGCCGTTCGCGAATCCGATCAGGCGGCGGCGCGCGTCTTCCGCCAGCACGAGTCGTCGCCCTCCGAGCCCGCGCTGAACATCGGCAAGCGTCCGGTCCACAATCCGTCCCAGCGCTTCATCATCCAATGGTCGCAGCACCGCGACCAACGAGCGTGAGAGGAGCGGAGAGACGACTTCGAACGAGGGATTCTCTGTGGTGGCGCCGATCAAGATGATCGTGCCTTTCTCGACGTGCGGCAAGAATGCATCCTGCTGCGCCTTATTAAAGCGGTGAATCTCGTCGACAAACAGAATGGTCTTCTGTCCCTTTGTTGAGAGACGGTGCTCGGCCGCCTTCATGATTTCGCGTAATTCAGGCACGCCGCTGGTTACCGGCGAAAATGAGACGAAATGCGCCTTCGTGACACGGGAAATGAGGTGCGCCAGAGTGGTTTTGCCGCAGCCGGGGGGGCCCCAGAGAATGACGGAGGACAAACGGTCGGCCTCAATCGCGTTTCTGAGCGGCCGACCTTTTCCGACGATCTCGTCCTGGCCCGTCAGATCATCGAAGGATTGCGGACGCATCCGTTCGGCCAGCGGCGCGCGTATTAACGGATCCTGCATAGGATCCCGCATACGGTCGCACCTTGGGTCGTCAAATAAACCAGGGGCCGGTTCA
>DASUXH010000368.1:0-3544 GCA_036378015.1 Nitrospira sp.
AAGCCCCGGATAGCAGGGAGGGTTCATTAACAGATGTCACTGTTATGGATGGGCACTGACCCATCCCAGGAGGAATCGAATGAAGACCTATAAGAGCACTATGGCGACAACTCTCATGTGTACGGCTGTCCTGTTTGCGGGGGTAGCCTCAGCTTCCATGAATGACGCCCCAACGGATACCGCTCCAGGGCCGGCCTATTCCACCGTTGACGGCAAGATCACCAAAATTGAAGGGTCGGTGTACACGATCGAAAGTGAAACGACTGGTTATCAGAACCTTAGCGGCACAAAGAACGTCAGTGAGATGAAGATCTACGTCAGTCAGCAAACCAAGAAGCTCCATGGAGAGAAGAAAGTAGGGGATAAGGTCCGGGCCGAAATTACACGCGGCGGCTTTGCCAATTCCATGCAGTGAGGTCAAGGTTCAGTTCGCCACATCACTCGCGGGCCGATTTGCGGAGTGATCGACCCGCGAAGAGGTTTCCCATCTTGTGACGTCTCATAACGTCGCTACCCATAGTTGGTTATGGGGGCACTATGGCGATACGCGGTACTCATTCGCCCATTCGACACAACCAAACCGGACCTCAATGGTTCATCCCGGATCTCCTCTCCATACTAAAGTCCCGGCCGCAACGTCCCTATCATCCACGCTCTAGCACCGTCCAATCGCTGGTCACCCGTCGTGCGATACTCGCATCACGAACCACGATCGGGTTTTGTTTGCTGCTGGCTGCGCTGTTGATTCCACTACTGACCGCACACGCGGCAGACCCAGCATCGATCGACCCCCGCACAATGACCTTCAACTCCATCGACTTTTCGTCGCCAGAACCCGAACGTGTGCTTTTTGAAAACGGCCTGGTGGTCTACTTGCTGGAAGATCATGAGCTGCCGTTGGTCACCATTAGCGCGTTGATGCGAACCGGTGGTTGGCTTGATCCGCCCGACAAGGTTGGCCTCGCTGTGTTGACCGGAACCGTCATGCGGACCGGCGGAGGCGGCGGCTTGTCGGCCGTTGAGATCGACGACGACTTGTCACAGTTCGCCGGCCGTCTTACGATCGCCATCGGCCGGCAGTCTGGATCCGCCTCGCTCGACGTTTTGAGGAAGGACGTCAAACGGGGGTTACAACTCTTCGCTGGATTGGTCCGGACACCCGCATTCGATCCCGACAGTGTGGAGCTCGCCAAGCTGCAGGCCGTCGAACGGATTCGCAGACATGAGGACGAGCCCGAATCCATCGCCAATCGTGAATTCGTCAAGCTGCTCTATGGTGCCAGCCATCCCACCGCGCGAGAAAGTTCGATTGAATCAGTGCGGCGCATTACGAGGGAAGATCTGATTGCTTTTCATGAGAATTCGATCCATCCGAACGGAACCATCCTCGGCGTCAGCGGCGATTTCTCGAAAGACGAGATGGTGGCGCTCCTCCTGGAGGTATTTGGAGATTGGGAAACGGGCATCGTACCGAAGGTCATGATTGCCGAAGTCACCGACGATGAAGCAGAAACAGCCGTCGTGCATGTCATCAACAAAGAGACTTCTCAAACTCATCTTCGCGTGGGACATCTGTCAGTAAAGGAAACGGATCTGGATTACGTTCCGCTCGTGATTGCCAATGACATCTTGGGGGGCACGTCATTTATCGGCCGCCTCTTCAATGAAGTACGGACCAAGCACGGCTTGGCGTACTCGGTTGGCAGCGAGCTGAGTCCCGGCATGTACAGCCAGGGCATGTGGCAAATGTGGGCGGAAACCAAGCTGCCTTCGACCAAGGACGTCCTCGGCCAGTTGATGGGCAACATTGAACGAATTGGCACAGAACTCGTGAGTGACACCGAACTGGCTCAAGCCAAGGACACTTACGAGAACGCGTCCCTATTCGACTGTTCAAGTTCCTCAAAGATGGTGAGTCAGAGGATGAAGCTGGAGTACGATGGCCTGTCGAAAGACTTTTTTCAGCAGCTTCGCGATAACGTACGCAAGGTCTCGAAGGAGGACGTGTTAGCCGTGTCGCGGAAACATCTCCGGTTGGATCGGTTGAAAATTATCGCGGTGGGATCGGGCGGAACACTCGCAAAAGTGCTGCCGACATTTGGCAATCTAACGGATGTGAACGTAAATTCTTCAATGCATGCGGTCTTGACTGCTCCGCTTCAGAGGTAGTGCCCCATCAGAATACATCAGAACGGAATGCGCACTCCCAACTGAACCTCGCTCGGCGCCACGTGTTGTCCAAACATGCCGCGCAAACTGGTGTCCGTTGAGCTCGATGAAGAGAGGTTGAGCGACCGATCCAAGTCCGTGGCATAGCCGTTGGTGAATCCGGCCCCGACGTAAGGCTTTAACGTCGTGCCTGCAACCGAATATGCTCCGCTTATGGAGGGAACGTCCCGAAAAAGCGTTTGTGGGTTGTCGAGTCCTGGGACGAGAGTTGAAGCCGGCCCTGCGGTACGCGAGTTGGCCGCAGAAGATTGAGTCAGGCCAATCGGCCCCAGCGGCATCTGTTGGCCGCCGACATTCATAGAGTTCTCCGCCTGAACAGAGACCGGGCTCAGCGTGGTCACGATGATGAGGGCAAGCAGCATTCTCCAGTGCATGACTCTCAACCTACCTTATTGACATGATACAAAGACAATGGCTTGACATCAAGTGTCAGCGCTCAGGCATAAGTGAAGGCGCAACAAATCACGATGAGACATCATACATCCGCAGATGATTTGGTCAAGAGCGCGTCGTGTGCGATTGTGCCTACACGAGTAATTATCTTACTCATCCATACACTTTCCCGCTTCTTGCTCTCTCATTTTCCCGCCTGTGCCTCAGAAGCGAAGTCCAATCCGACTGTTTGAAAACGACGTGCTTGCGTCCGTTGCTCCACCCACCGATAGAGTACGGGAAGCACGATTAAGGTCAGTGCTGTTGCTGAAATTAATCCACCGATCACGACGGTCGCCAGTGGCCGTTGGATTTCTGAACCTGGGCCACTGACGAGAAGCAGTGGAGTGAGTCCAAGCGACGCCACCAGTGCCGTCATAAGTACGGGCCGAAGCCTTAACACCATGCCGCTCAAGACAGCTTCATCAAGGGATACGCCTTGGTGCCGAAGCTGGTTGATGTACGCAATCTTCACTACTCCGTTCAGCACGGCGACACCAAACAAGGCGATGAAACCCACCGATGCCGGAACCGAAAGATACAGCCCACTTATCAGCAAGGCCACAAGGCCGCCAACCATGGCAAACGGAATCGCGAGGAGAATCAGTATCGCTTGTCTGAGATTCCCAAAGGTAAAATACAAAAGGAGAAAAATGAGACCAATGACCACAGGAACGACTACAGCGAGCCGAGCCATCGCCCGTTGCTCGTTTTCGAACTGCCCTCCCCATTTGACATAATAACCGGGCGAGAGCTGCACCAGCTTGGAAACGGCATTTTGAGCTTCTTCTACGGCACCGACGAGGTCACGACCGGTGACATTGGCTTCGATTACGATTCGACGACTTGCGTGTTCCCGGCTGATCTGTGCTGGCCCCTCGAC
>DASUXH010000369.1:0-6238 GCA_036378015.1 Nitrospira sp.
CGTAAGCTCAAACTGCGAGAAGGCACCAACACCGCCGTTTTATTCGGCCACCACGACCGGCACCTCAAGCTGATCGAAGAAGACCTTGGCGTGCGCCTGTCGGCGCGCGGCGAGGAACTCACCCTCGATGGAAATCCAGAAGCGACCCGTTATGCCGAGCGCGTCCTCACGGAACTCGCCGGGCTTGCGAACGACGGGATGTTGATCCAGCCGGACGACGTCGCTCACGCCTTGACGGCCTTGCGGCAAAGTCCGGAAACGCCGCTGAAGGAATTGCTGTCCAACGCCACGACCATCGTGACGAAAAAACGGTTCGTCGCTCCCAAAACGCCGACGCAGAAAACCTACATCGAAGCGATCGAAACGCACGACATCGTCATTGCCATCGGACCGGCCGGCACCGGCAAGACGTATCTGGCGATGGCCATGGCGGTCAGCGCCTTGATGAAGCGGGAAGTGAGCCGCATTATCCTGGCACGGCCTGCCGTCGAGGCCGGAGAAAAGTTGGGCTTTCTACCGGGCGACATGATCGCGAAGGTCAATCCCTATCTGCGTCCGCTCTATGATGCCCTGTTCGACATGATGGACATGGAACGGGCGACACGGGCGATTGAGCGCGGAGACATCGAGATTGCTCCATTGGCCTTTATGCGCGGTCGAACGCTGAACGATTCCTTCGTGATTCTCGATGAGGCTCAAAATGCGACGGCCGAACAGATGAAAATGTTCTTGACCCGGCTAGGCTTCAACTCCAAGGCCGTGGTGACGGGCGACATCACCCAGGTCGACCTTCCTCCTGACCGCGTGTCCGGACTGATCGAGGTGAGGGATATTCTCCGAAACATCGATGGCATCAGTTTCGTCTATTTTGACGAGCGCGACGTCGTACGCCATAAACTGGTTCAGGACATCATCAAGGCGTATGACCAGCATGAGAGCGCGGCTCAATCTGAGCCGCGGTCCGTGCAGGCTGCGCGCAGGGCTTCGTCTTCAGGGACACACGGTCGTCCACCCTCCTCCTTGCCCACACAGCCAAAAGGTTCGTGGGGCCAGCCGCATTAATGCCCGTTTCGCTTCACGTACATGTTCGGTCGGTGACAGTCGCTCGCAGGCGGGTCCTGGGATTGGCGCAGACCGTCCTCTCGCTTGCCGGTGAATCGACGGCAGACATGCATCTCTCGCTCGTCGGCGATCGGCGAATGCGGCAGCTCAATCGCCGCTTCCGGCATAAGGATCGCAGTACGGACGTTCTGGCTTTCGCATCTCGAGAGGGACGAGCACCTCATAGGTTCAATCGGGCTGCCGCTCAGCTGGGCGACATCGTCATCGCAATGCCGACGGCTTGGCGTCAAGCCAAGGCAGACGGCAGGCCTCTGGAAGAGGAGCTTGTGACGTTGCTGATCCATGGCGTGCTACATCTCTGCGGCTATGATCACGAACGGAGCAGGCCGGAGGCGTTGCGCATGCAGAAGAAAGAACGGCAGATGCGTGGGCGCTTGGGTCCGATCGGCCGGTTCATCCGAGCCTCTCACCGTCCTGTGCGAACGACACACGAGGTCTAGCGTATGGGTTGGATGCAGCGTCTCAGCGAAGGACTGAGCAAGACGCGCTCCGCAGTCCGCGGCTCCCTCGATCGGTTGTTGGGCCGAGCGGTGGACCCTGCTCTTCTGGAGGAATTCGAAGCCACACTGATTTCGTCGGACCTTGGAGTTCCCGTTACCGAACGCGTCATCAGTCATCTCAAGGCGGCCCTACAAGGCACCGATGCGTCACAGGTCTCGCATGTTCAGAACGTATTGCGTCAAACATTGCTCGACGTGCTCGGGCCCGCTTCAGGTCCGGCGTTCGAAGAACTGATTGACCGGGGACCGAAACCGTATGTCGTGTTGGTGGTGGGGGTCAACGGCGTCGGAAAAACCACCAGCATGGCGAAGCTTGCTCAACGGCTTGTGCAAGCGAAGCGGGTGCCGCTGTTGGTGGCTGCCGATACCTTTCGCGCCGCCGCCATCGAGCAGTTACAGGTATGGGCGGATCGCATCGGAGTGGAGCTCGTTCGCCATCGTCATGGAGCAGACCCGGCGGCGGTGGCCTATGATGGCATCGCGGCGGCAAAAGCGAGGCAGTCAGATGTCGTCCTGATCGATACCGCCGGGCGCCTTCATACCAAGTCCAATCTCATGGAAGAGCTTCGAAAAGTGACTCGGGTGATCGGACAAGCGTTGCCCGGTGCTCCGCATGAAGTGTTGCTGGTGCTGGATGCCACGCTCGGGCAGAACGCGCTCGCTCAGGCGCGCCAGTTTCGTGAGACGGTGGGGGTGACCGGTGTCGCCTTGACAAAGCTCGACGGCACCGCAAAAGGAGGAATTGTCGTGGCCATTGCCGACGAATTGAAACTTCCCGTTCGTTTGATTGGCGTGGGCGAAGGCGTTGAGGATCTACAAGACTTTCAGCCGAGGGCCTTCGTCGACGCGCTCCTCGGCCTTCCGGCGCACTGATGCGTAGGTTCCCTCTTTTGCTTCTCAAGGCACTGGCGCCATGGTAGGCTCGCCCTGTGCCAGGCCGTGAATTTTAATGGCTTTGGGAGCCACGATGGTCAAGATCCTCGTCATCGATGACGACCGCATGAATTGCGACCTGCTGCAGGCGGTCTTGACGCGGCACGGGTACGATGTCCATTCGGCAACCAGCGGCCTGGAGGGATTGAATCTTTTCCGGCAACACAATCCCCGTGTGACGATTCTGGATCTGCGGATGCCCGAAATGGACGGGTTGACGGTGCTGAAGGAGATTCGGGCCATGGATCCCCAGGCGCCGGTGATCATCCTGGGCGGAGGCGCGTCGGAAGTTCAGGAGAATCAGGCCCGAGCATTGCGCGTCACCGACTTCGTCCGAAAAGGCCTGTCGCTGGATGTGCTGGTCGAAGGAGTGAACCGCGTCGTTCAGCAGCCTCCCAGAAAGCAGGACGCCGCCGCCCAGTCGGGTCCGGCCGCGGACACGGGTGAAACGGTCCTTATCGTCGATGACGAGCAACTGGTTCGCGATTTGCTCGTGCAGTTTTTGAGTCTTCGCGGGTATCGCACCCTTGGCGTGAAGGATGGCACTCAGGCGCTTTCCATGGTCGAGCAAGCTCCGCCGGACCTCATCCTCCTGGACCTAATGTTGCCCGGCATGAGCGGCGTCGAGGTGCTTCGGCGCTTGCGGGAGAAACATTTTACCGGAGCGGTCATCATCGTGACCGGGACCTGCGACGAAGAATTGCTGGAAGAGGCTTGGTCGCTCCATCCGCAAGAAGTCATCAGCAAGCCCATCGATCTCGAAAAACTCCTTGCCATCATCCAGCTTGTACTCGTGTGCCGCGAGTGCTAAAACCCCTCTGATGGGATATCCGTACCGTGGGCCGGCCCTTGCCTGCGCGCTGTGGCTTTTTTCCATGAGCCTGCCGTTTGCAACGCCGGCCGCGGCTTCCGATTCCTCCGACACTGTCCTCCGTCACGATCTGTTCGTTCAGATTGACCCCGAACGCCATGCGCTCCTGGCCACGGACCGGTTGACAATTGACCCCGGGCAGGCGCAGGCCATCCGGCTTTCACTGGCGCCGACACTGCAACTCGACCGGTTGGTGCTGTCCTCTTCCCCGACATCGGCAGACGACGCCGGGCGTGATCTTCCGTTTGAAATTGACCGGCGGTCGTCCCAACGCCAACACATTACGATTCCAGCCTCCGCCATCGGTAAAGGCCCTGCGATACTCACGGCGTACTATCACGGGACGATCAACGATCCGCCCAAGGAGCCGCGTCATTTGCGGTTCGTGACGCCGAGTGAGACCGCCGGTCATATCGGCGCGGAAGGCATCTATTTGAGCAGTGAAACGCAGTGGTACCTCGATGCGGCTGAGTCGTTGAGCGAGTATCGCCTTCGTGTGGCTCTGCCTCTCGGTTGGACGGCCGTCACGCAAGGGAAAGCTTGGAACTCCAGCGCCTGCCTCGTCCCCCTGTGTTCGATCCCGGATTTGATATTGACAGAATGGGAACCGATTCCGCCGTCTGAGGCGCTGACGCTGGTCGCGAACCGGTTCGTGACAAAAACCCGCAATTGGTCGTCCAAGGCTGGACAGCAGATCCTGTTGGGGACGTACCTGTTCCCGGACAACGCGCAGTTGGCGGACGAATATCTTGATGCGACTGCTCAGTATCTCGAGACGTACATCGCTCTTCTTGGCCCTTATCCGTTCGAGACGTTCGCGGTCGTGGAAAACTTCTTTGCAAGCGGACTGGGGATGCCGTCCTTCACACTCCTCGGCAGCGGCGTGATCAAGCGTCATTATGTTCAGCCCTATGCCTTGGGCCATGAGATCGTGCATTCGTGGATCGGGAACGCCGTGTACAACAGGACGGAGCAAGGAAACTGGGTAGAAGGATTGACGACGTACCTGGCCAACTACTATTGGCACGAGTGGTCCGGGGATCAAGACCAGGCCCGTGATCAGCGGCGACTGATGCTGCGAGGATACAACCTGCACGCGCCTCCCGCGCGGGACTATCCGTTGCGGCAGTTTACCCAGAAACACGATGACCGCGACAATGCCATCGGCTATCAAAAAGCGGCGCTGGTATTTCATCTCCTTCGACAAGAAATCGGCGATGAGCCGTTTTGGCGGTCGTTGAAAGAGCTCGTCGGTCGGTACCGGGGCCGTCGGGCCGATTGGAAGGATCTAGAGCGGGTATTCGGCGATACGGCGCAGCAAGATCTCCGCTGGTTCTTCGCGCAATGGGTGGAACAGAGCGGCGCGCCGAATGTCAGCCTCAAAGACATTGCCGCACGTTCGGCGACCGGCGGGACGTTTTCGCTGGAGGGCAGGGTGGTCCAAACGGGCCGGGTGTTTCGTGCGCCGTTGCCGATTCGGATTCGGTTGTCGGACGGAGGGGAGCAAACCAATCGAACCCGCCTCGAAGATGCGGAGAATCTCTTGGCAATGCGATTGCCGTCTCGGCCGCTCTCGATCGAGGTCGATCCCGATGCGACAGTCATTCGCCGTATCCTCCGGGAGGATCTGCCTCCTGTCTTGAACCACTATGTGACAGACCGGCCTCGCTCAATCATAGCGGCCCTCGGAGAGCCTGCCGACGCCGCCCATCCCTTCCGTGAAGTTCTTGCACGCATTGAGGCACAGGAGAGTCAGAAGCCGGTATCTGATCGCACGGCCGTCATTCCATTTGCGAATGAAGTGCAGTTGCCGTCGGAAGGGTCGGTGCTTGTCTTAGCAACTCCGGCTTCACGCAGGGCTTTTCAGACGGTTCTGGAGACGCATTGCGGACCTCGCGTCCAACTCCGAGAAGGAGGCGTCACCATCGAGGGAACGACGTATGAGGGTTCGGGCGTTGCCGCATTGCTGAACTGTCATCGACGGGACCTGGCGGGCAGCGTTGTGACGGGGCTCTACGCGGTCTCACCGCAGGCAGCGACCACGGTTGCCCGCCTGCTTTTTTTCTACGGGTGGAACAGCTTCGTTGTCTTTCAGGACGGCAAGGCGACCGCACGCGGCGAATGGGAGCCTTTGCATGCTCAAATGGAGGTGCCGATCGATGAGTCTCGGTCTGACCGCTAAGGCGTTGTTCATCATGGCGTTAACGGCGGTAGTCGTATGTCTCCCCCCCGGATACGCCGGCGCGCCATTGGTTCCAGTGAACGCAGAGCGTCACTTAAAGAACATTCGCCAATTGACCTTCGGCCGGCAGAATGCCGAGGCCTATTTTTCATTCGACGGTACGAAACTCATTTTCCAATCGACGAACAATTGGATGAAGGATTCGTTCGCGGCGACGCTCAAACCCGCTGAGGAAGGCCTTGGCTGCTATCAGATGTACGTGATGGACCTCGAGAGTGAGAGCATTCGATTGGTGAGCACCGGGACCGGCGCCACGACGTGCGGCTATTTTTTCCCGGGGGACCGTCGAGTGCTCTACTCCTCCACCTACGCGTCCGGACCCAATTGTCCGCCGAAGCCCAAGCGTGACGGGGCATACCGCTGGGCCCTGGATGACTATGACCTCTATGCCGTCCGCATTGACGGACAAGAGATGCAGCGGCTCACTGCGACGCCGGGATACGACGCGGAGGCCACGATTGCCCCCGACGGAAAGACCATCGTCTGGACATCCCTTAGAGACGGCGACCTTGATCTCTACGCGATGAATCTGGACGGAACGAAAATGCGTCGGTTGACAGACGAGGTCGG
>DASUXH010000370.1:0-5135 GCA_036378015.1 Nitrospira sp.
GATTCCCACATCAAGATTCTCGCCTGAGTTTGGGCAAAGCCTCCTCGATCTGCCACCATTTGTGAGGAGAGTCGAACTATCTGCCTCCTACATATTCGATGCGCCAAAGGATAAGTTGTGTGCGGGATCGCAGCAATTGTCTCCGCTAAGCCAATCGGGCTGAGTGATCTTATCAGGAAGATGTCTACGGCCGTCCGTCATCGCGGACCGGACGGTGAAGGTTTCGCAGTGTTATCAGCAGACGGACTTCGAGTGACACCTTTCGCAGGAAAAGATACTCCGCCATCTGTCTATGAAGCGCGAATGGCTTATGCGCCAAAGCGAAACTCTGAGGGAATAGCCGACTCGGTGGTTGCCCTTGGTCATCGGCGGCTGGCAATCATTGACCTCAGCCCCGCTGGTCACCAGCCAATGTGTACAGCGGACGGTCGTTTCTGGATCGTCTACAACGGCGAGATCTACAACTACGTCGAGCTCCGTACGGAGCTCGAACTCCTGGGACACTCCTTCAGCTCGCATAGTGACACGGAGGTGATACTTTCCGCCTATCGACAGTGGGGCGAGCAGTGTCTGGAGCGGTTTAACGGTATGTTCGCGTTCGTGCTTGTTGACCGCATACAGCGTCGAGTGTTCGCCGCCAGGGATCGGTTTGGCGTCAAGCCGCTTTACTATTGGGTCTCGCCTGCTGGACTGGTAGCCTTCGCATCCGAGATCAAACAATTCATAGGGCTTCCCGGATGGCGGCCCTTGGTCAATGGGCCGCGTGTGTACGACTTCTTAAATTGGGGACTCTTCGACCACACGTCAGAGACGCTGTTTTCAAACGTTAGACAATTGCGGGGCGGGGAATATGTTAGTTGCTCTATCGATGAGTTGATCAAAGGTGTCGTAGCTAAGCGGTGGTATAAACTGGCACCGACCGATTCTCCGTCGTCGCCCGAGGAGGCGGCTGCCGGCCTACGATCGTTGCTGGAGGACTCCGTGCGGCTGCGTCTACGGGCCGATGTGCCGGTAGGGTCATGTCTTTCTGGTGGGCTCGACTCGTCCTCAATCGTTTGTCTCGCAAATCGGTTACTGCGGCAAGTGAATGCGGATGCACTCCAGAAGACCTTCTCAGCGCGTTCCACCGACCTGCAGATTGATGAGGGTGCGTTCATCGACGCAGTGGTAGGAAGCACCGGAGTGGCGAACTTCCAAGTGTATCCTCCCCTGTCAGGCCTTTTTGAGGTCTTGCCTCTCATCACGTGGCATCAGGACGAACCATTCGGTTCAACTAGCAGCTACGCTCAGTGGCATGTCTTCCGGTTGGCTGCAGAGCATAACGTGAAGGTTATGCTTGACGGCCAGGGCGCGGATGAACAGTTGGCAGGCTATCATGGCTTTTACGCGGCCCGGTTCGATAGTCTGCTTCGCACCCTGCGCCTGGGTAAGCTCGCGAGCGAGATGGCTGAGGTGCGCAGAGTTCATGCGATAGGCATAAAGCAATTGCTGGCTTACGCAGCAAACACGCTCCTGCCAGAGGGATTTAGACAGTCAGTGCGGCACCTAGCCGGCCGGCCGGCGGTGAAACCGGTGGAATGGCTAGACATGCGTCGTTTGGGCGTCACACCAGCCGATCCGTTCCTTGCTCTAGGAGCTAAGGTGAGCAGCGTGCGGGAATTATCCCTTTCGCAGTTGTTGCATACGAATCTACCGATGCTGCTGCACTGGGAGGACCGAGACTCAATGGCGCACGCAGTCGAATCGCGAGTTCCATTTCTCGACTATCGTCTAGTAGAGTTTGTTCTCGGTCTGCCGGATGATCTCAAGATCGCAGGTGCCACGACCAAGCGCGTGCTGCGCGAAGCCATGCGAGGGGTTCTTCCGGAGAAGATCCGCATACGTACCGACAAGATCGGTTTCGCCACGGCAGAGGAAGCTTGGGTGCGCAGAGAATGCCCCGAGGCATTCCGTGCCATGCTTCGTGACGCGATGGAGGCAGGAGTCGGCGTGTTATCACCGAAGGCCCTTGATTTTCTGGATGAGGTCATCAAAGGTCGGCGTGCCTTCTCTTTCATTCCCTGGCGGATGATTTCCTTTGGTGCGTGGATGAAGCGCTTTAATGTTCAAATGGATAGATGAAGGATATTGTTGGTCGATCAAAACGGCTACGAATCCTCATCGTAACCTATGCTTTCCCGCCGTTGAATGCGATCGGCTCGCACAGATCTTACAGCTGGGCACGATTCTGGAGAGACGAAGGTCACGAAATTCATGTTTTAACTCCGTCCAAACATGACATCGACGGGATGATGGATCTGGAAAGAGATCTGAGCGGTATATGCGTGTACGAGGTTCCGTATCACCCCATGCGTGCGAGTCACCCCGGCATCGTGCGTACCGGAACACATTCAACAGCGGGGCGATGGGACTGGCTCAAGACGATTACCAGACGCGCCCGGTTCAGTCTGGCCATGTTTGGCGATCCACGCCTGCTTGCCTATCGACCTCTGGTACGAAAAGGGATGGGCATCTTGCGTGCGGCCAATTTTGATTTTATCATCGCAACCTCGCCGCCTGAAGTTTGTTTTTTTGTGGGGCGCACTCTTTCACGCCGAACGGGGGTTCCATGGGTTGCAGATTTCCGGGATCTGTGGTTCCGTGATATGCGGTTGTATCAGTCGCGACTCGCTTCGTGGCTCTCGGGGCCAGTGAATTCCTGGCTGGTAAAGTACGCAGCGGCATTGGTTACGGTGTCACGAGGACTTCGTGATCGCCTTTCTGAACACACAGGGCGTGATGTCCTCATTTCCTACAATGGATTTTTCGAGGCCGACCGCATTGCCGTGTCAAACGGTCAGGTCAAGAAAGACGGAAAGTTGCACATCGTCTATACGGGCCGTCTTTATCCTAGCAGGCGCGATCCGGAACCGCTGTTTCGTGCAATCCGCTCACTCAGGTCGAAAGGCTACGATCCTAAGAATCGGATCATTGTGGATTTCTATGGCTTCGACGATCCTGGCCTTCGAGGATTAGTTCGGGCTTACGAACTCGAAAAAAGCGTGAGCCTTCACGGCTTTGTTCCTTACTCACAAAGCATGGCCATGCAGCATGCGGCTGATGTGCTGTTGTTTTTGGATTGGACAGAGGTGCAGGCTGAGGGGGTGTTGACCGGAAAACTCTTCGAGTATTTGGGCGCGGGCCGTCCGATTCTCTCGCTTGGACAGCGCAAGGATTCAGAAGCCGCTCACTTGATCGCGGAAGCAGGTTGCGGTGTGACGTTGATCACCGACGAAGAAATCGAGAACTTTCTATTACACCTTCTCTCGTCCGACAGACCATCTTTTGTTGGTTCTGCAGCGCGGGATCTTTTCTCTCGAGATCGGCAGGCGCGCCTTCTACTCGAAGCACTCAGGGAGCGCATTTTATCTTCGGCAAACTGATCGATGCAGGAACTCGCGATGTTGGAGCCTCAGCTGTCTGACGAGATCTCCACTGTGTAACCAGGAACTTGGAGCGCGATAGGCTTCTTTGCAGGGTAGGACACCTTGCACCCACGGTTCAAATCGGTGATAGACAAAGCAATGGAAAACTGTTTCTAGTTCATTCGTTTATACGCGAATTCGCAGAAAACGTTTGGACCTGCCGGTGTTTTTTCGAAAAATACTAAATCCCCGCTGGCAAAACGTAATCAGACTGCTAAGTTGGTCGGACTCGCTATATAAATGGCGAATAAGAAAAAGTGTTTGCCCGAACTGCGGCGGGAAATATTTTTTAGTCATGCGCCCAGATGCATTCATGATTAGATGTCTTGGTTGTCGTGCGAACGGCACTAATCTAAGTCTTATTCCGCTGATAAAAAAACACCGAAACTTCTATCCGGTAAAGGAAGCATGGGAGATGTCGACCTACGGCGCAACACTAAGCTTCTTAAGAAAATATGTTGATCACGTTTACGAGAGCGAATATTTTGAAGGGAAAAGATCGGGTGAGATTGTGAATGGCATTTTGAATCAGGATGTTCAGGACACTTCTTTCTCTGATTCATCTTTAGATTTGATAACATCTAATCAAGTATTCGAGCATGTTCCAGACGACATAAAAGGTTTCGCCGAATGTTTTCGTGTGCTAAGACCAGGCGGCGCTTTGCTATTCACGGTACCTCTCTATGACATTCCAGTCACAGAAAAGCTGGCGGAAATCAGAGATGGCAAACTCGCTTACTTCACGAAACCCGAATATCATGACAGTCGTACCGCAGGCCCCGAGTCTATCCTCACGTTTTGGCACCATAGTGTAAACGACATTGCCGAACGAGTTTCATCGGTCGGCTTCGACGTAACAGTGGAAGATGTGTGTATAGCTCCATATCCTATTACTGCCACGAAAGTTGTACGCGCAGTTAAACCTGTATCAACTCCACCGACGCTTTAACGACTGACGGGCGCGGACGGGTAGAACCCACAAGGCTGTGAGGACTAGGGCTGGAAGCTTCAGTCCAGGGGCGGACACCAATGTGTCTTGATGATGCGGTGTCATTGAAAATCCTCACACAGATCAACTGGCTGTCTTCTTTGTGAGAGGAGCGAGGGTTACGTGGTCAGTGTCATCATACCAACGTATAACGCTTCGCGATATCTCGATGCGCAGTTGAAGGCCTTGCGCGCCCAGAGCGTCAAAGACCTAGAAATTCTCGTAATCGATTCGTCTTCCTCGGACAGGACATTGGAGATAGCCAAGGCGTATGCGGTTCAAACTCTGAGCATCTCGAAGGAGGAGTTTGAGCACGGACGGACCAGGACCCTGGCTGGGAAGACTCGATCGGTGGGGGACATCCTCGTTTACTTGACGCAAGATGCACTGCCTCGTAACGATGAAGCCATTGAGACTCTGATCCAGCCGCTTTTAACAGAGCACAAATGCGGAGTGGCATTTGGCAGGCAGATCCCATACCAGGACGCCACGCCTTTTGCCCAACATCTCCGACTGTTTAATTACCCGTCACAATCCTATATCCGCACATATGCAGACCGTACGGCGCTAGGCATCCGAGCTGCATTCTGTTCGAACTCTTTCGCGGCGTACCGACGAAAAGCCCTGGAGAGTGTCGGATGGTTTAAAGCAGGCCTGTTGATGGGCGAGGATATGTATGCTTG
>DASUXH010000371.1:0-9023 GCA_036378015.1 Nitrospira sp.
TGTCGGGGCACATGTTTTTTGCCGACCGATACTTCGGCTATGACGATGCGATTTATGCCTCTTGCCGTTTGGTCGAAATTCTGGCGAAGACCGGTAAGCCGCTCTCTTCGCTGGTTGCCGACCTACCGGTCACGGCGGTCACCCCCGAGATACGCGTGGATACCTCGGACACGATCAAATTCGAATTGGTCAAGCAGGTCCAGGAGCGTTTGGCCGCCGACGCCCGTTCCCGCCAGCCGATCGGCCCCGGCAAGGACATCATACGTGAAGTCGTGACCATCGACGGAGTACGAGCCGTTTTTCACGACGGCTGGGGCTTGATTCGCGCGTCCAATACGCAACCGGCATTGGTCCTGCGATTCGAAGCGGCATCGCCTGACCGACTCACCGCCATCAGGGCCGCAGTCGAGGGTGAGTTGGCGGCGGTCCAACGCACGATGCGTTCCTAGCCTGATCCGTTCGCTTATAGATCTACTCTCATGAATCTGCTGTGGTATTCGTCCGCGGTGATCTGTCTCCTGTTGGGGTTGACGTACGGCGCCCAGGCAGCACAGACCCAAGCCCAAGCCGAAGCCGAAGCGGTTCAACTCGGGGAGCGGCTGACCTACGACATCTCTTGGCTGAACATCCTGGCGGGAACGGCCGTCATGGAGGTTCGGCCTGACGGTACGACTACCGAAGATACCTCTCTCGCCAAATTGATCACGACGGCACAATCCCGGCCCGCGATCACCAAGTTTTTTCCGGTCGACAACCGGGTCGAATCGGACTTCGATCTCCGGACCCAACTGCCACAGCACATGGTCTTTCATCGTCGGGAGGGGAAGAACAAGGAAGATATTGAATACACGTTTCACCACGCAGAAGGAACCGTCACGGCAGTGCGGCAGGGCACTACCGAAACCCTGCCCATCCCGGCGGGGACCCAGGATTTAATTTCCTGTCTCTATTACGTCCGCAACCAACTGCCAATGACCCCCGGCGCCTCGCTGATGCTCAACGTCCACCATGACAAAAAGAACCGGCAAATCGAGGTGCGGGTCGAAAAAATCGAGACGTTGGAGGGGGTTTGGGGTCGGGCGGAAACGGCGCAAGTGGTGGTGATCATGCCGTTTAAGGGCCTGTTCATCAACAAGGGCAGCATCCGGGTCTGGTTTACGACCGACGCACGACGTATCCCCGTCAGGATGAAGGCGAAGGTCATCATTGGCGCCATCGTCGCGGACCTGGTCGATGGCTTTCCGCCCGCCAATGGGCCATCATGAGAGGACCCGAGATTCGTTGCCCGTCCACCCAAGACGGGCTATAATCGCTCACAATCATCCTAAAGTTCGGGATTCGCCATTCGCATGGCCGCGACGGAGAGTCCTCTTGGCCTCATAAACTTTTTTTGCCTCTTTCATGTCGCAACAGCCGCTTACCGTCGAACAATTTCTCATGGCCCATCCGCCTGCCTCTCTCGCTGGGGCCGGTTCTTTGACCGCACTCCTCTCAGCCATCGGCCTAGTCGGAAAGACCCTCGCCAGAGACCTGCGGATCGCCGGACTGCTCAATATGCTGGGGACGACCGGCGACACGAACGTCCAAGGCGAATCCATCAAAAAACTGGACCAGATCGCCAATGAGACGTTCGTCGAAGTCTTGCAGCGCGACGGCGTCGCCGGCGCCCTGGCCTCGGAGGAAATGGAGAAGCCGGTCTTCGTCACCTCGCCCGGCAGGCCGGCCCCCTACATGGTGTTATTTGATCCTCTTGACGGATCGTCAAACACCGATGTGAACATGCCCCTAGGCTCAATCTTCTCCATCATCGCCCATCAGGACCCCGCTCAGCCGTTGGGGGACAACGATTTGCTCAGGAAGGGCACTCATCAGCTGGCCGCCGGGTATTTTTTGTTCGGGCCGAGCACGATGCTGGTCTTCACGACCGGCAAGGGCGTCTACGGGTTTACGTTGGATCCCAACGTCGGGGAGTATCAATTGTCCCATCCCGGCATCAAAATACCTTCGCGTGGGAAGGTTTATGCTGTGAACGAAGGCAACTATCAGAAGTGGCCGGAGGGAACCAAGCGATACGTCGATTCGCTGAAGACTGTCGATAAGGCGGCAGGCCGTCCGTATAGCAGCCGCTATTCGGGCTGTTTGGTGGCGGATGTCCACCGGCTCCTTCTCGGCGGAGGCATCTATTTGTATCCGGGTGAGGTCAGTAAACCGGAAGGGAAATTGCGATTGCTGTATGAAGCCAATCCAATGGCGATGGTGGTCGAACAGGCCGGCGGCAGGGCGAGCACCGGCATGACGCGGATTCTCGACATCGAGCCGAAAAAACTGCATCAACGGGTGCCGCTGATCATCGGCAGTGCGAATGATGTGCAGGACGCCGAATCCTATATTCAGGGGAAAGCCGTGTTTGCATAACGAGGGTCACAAGCGAAGAAAGACATAGCTGACAGGTGCAAGACATTCTGGCCCATTACACCTGCGACAATGCGGACATGACAAACATCGCCGGTTGCTGCAATAAGGAATCACAATGACTCTCGGCGGTTCACGGGCGCTTCCCTATCTGCTCCTCGCACTGGGCATCGTCATCGGCATCGTCGCGGCCTCTGATCTGGGGTGGTTGCCGCGTGGCACGGCCGGGCACGAGGACTCGCCTGAGGCAGTTGTCCGTCCCGTGGCGACGGTTCCGCAGCAGCCTGTGACCGGCGGCACGGCCAAGAGCTTTGTCGAGATTGCCAAGAGTGTGAAGCCGGCCGTGGTGAACATCGCTGCCAGCCGCTCGGGGAAGTCGGGCGACGGGCCGCAAAGCTCGCCGTTCGATGATCCCTTTTTTCGTCGATTCTTCGGTGACGAGTTCTTCAAGCGGGAGCAGCCCCATCGCGAGAAAAAAGAGCGGGGCCAGGGCTCGGGCGTCATCGTCGACTCGAACGGGCTCATCATCACCAACAACCATGTCGTCAACAAGGCCGACGATATCCGCGTGATTCTCTCCGACAAGCGCGAGTTCAAGGGCAAATTAATCGGGACCGATACCAAGACCGATGTCGCGATCGTGAAAATCGAAGCGACCGGCTTGTCGACGATTCCGTTTGCCGATTCGGATCAACTTGAAGTGGGTGAATTCGTGCTGGCCGTCGGCAGCCCCTTCGGGCTGACTCAGAGCGTGACCATGGGCATCGTGAGCGCTGTCGGGCGGGCAAGTATGGGCATTGCGGAGTACGAAGACTTCATTCAGACCGATGCCGCGATCAACCCGGGAAATTCCGGGGGCGCGTTGGTCAACGTGCGCGGCGAACTGGTCGGGATCAATACGGCGATTTTCAGCCAGAGCGGCGGCAACATGGGAATCGGTTTCGCGGTGCCCAGCAATCTCGCCCGCTCGATCATGGACCAGCTGGTCAAATCGGGGAAAGTGGTGCGCGGCTGGCTCGGCGTGGCGATTCAGGAACTGACGCCTGAACTGGCTTCTCAATTCGGCCTGACGGAGACGAAGGGCGTCTTGGTGAGCGATGTGATGGACGACAGTCCCGCCAAAAAGGCGGGGTTTGAGCGCGCCGACGTGATCACGGAATATGACGGCAAACCGATGGATTCACCGACCCATCTTCGGAACGCCGTGGCGCAAACGCCGATCGGACGCAAAGTGCCTATCAAGGTGATCCGTGACAAGAAGCCCAAGACCATCGATGTGACCATTGTGGAGCAACCGAAATCCCTCGGTCAGGCGGGCGCGGAAGACAACGGAGAGTCCACAGCCCCGTCCGGTGTGTTGTCCGATATCGATGTCCGCGAGTTGAACGAAGAACTGGCGGCCAGGTACGGCATCAAGCCCAGCGAGCGGGGAGTGGTCATCGTGCGGGTCAAGCCGGGAAGTACGGCAGAGGAAATGCAGGTCAGAGAGGGTGATATCGTGCTGGAGGTGAACCGCAAGCCCGTCAACTCGATCAAGTCCTACGAGCGAGCAGTGTCCGGCCTGGCCAAAGATCAGGCCGTCCTGTTACTCTTAAAACGGAAAGGCCAGACGATTTATCTCACATTGCGTCCTTAGCGGGGAGGTGAAGGTATGGTATCGCGAGCCATATTTGTCCTTCTCAGTGCGTTAGCGGGAATGGCCTTGTTTCTCAAAGCCGACGGGGCCAGCTCGAGCTATTGGCTGTACGGTTTCGGGATCGGGGCCGTGACCGGCGGATTGATCGTCGCCGGCGAATACGCCCTACATAATCTCTCATTCGGCATCATTGTCGGAGGCACAGCCGGATTGGCAGCGGGACTCGTCCTCACGGGGCTAGTCGAGTGGGTAGGCGGTGAAATTTTCGATGTTCAGACCTTCTTGTTTCACATCGGCGGCCTTGTCTTTCTGCTCGGCTTTCCATACCTCGGCCTCGTACTGGGCGCCAGGTTCGGCAAAGAAAAGCTGCCCAGTCCCCAGCAGAAACTATTCGAACTGGACGGGACTACCGTCTGTCCGAAGGTGCTCGATACCAGCGTCATTATCGACGGGCGGGTGGCCGATCTTTGCGAAACCAGATTCCTCGAGGGCACGTTCCTGGTGCCGCACTTCATCCTGGACGAGCTGCAGCACATCGCCGACTCCTCCGATTCGTTGAAACGGGCGCGGGGACGGCGCGGTCTCGATATCCTCAACAAGATCCAAAAGATGGGCGATGTGGACGTCCGGATTATCGACGAAGACTTCCCCCAGGTTAAAGAGGTCGATGCAAAACTGATCGTGCTGGCCAAAAAGATGAATGCCAAGATCGTCACGAACGACCTGAACCTGAATAAGGTTGCCGAGCTGCAGGGCATTCGCGTGCTTAACATCAATGAGCTGTGCAATGCGTTGAGGCCCGTCGTGTTGCCGGGTGAGGCTATTCGGGTGTTCGTCTTGAAGGAAGGCAAGGAAGCTGGGCAGGGTGTCGCCTATCTCGACGACGGCACGATGATCGTGGTCGACAATGCCCGTCGCTATATCGGAAAGAATGTGGATGTCATTGTCACCAGTGTGCTGCAGACCACGGCGGGCCGGATGATTTTCACCCGACTCAAGGAAGAAACCGAACGAGAGGAGTTGCAGGTCGCGCGTGGATAGCCGCCGCCTCTTCGTGTCCGTCTCGCGGCCGTGCCGGTAGCCGTGGCGCACGGCCCCCGCATGGTATCGGAGTCTGTTCGCACAGTCGCACTTATCCCTGCCGCCGGGTTGGGCCTCCGGATGGGAGGGGACGTCCGCAAACAGTTTCGCCTGCTGAGCGGTCTTCCGCTCATTGTCCATTCCCTTCGCGTCTTCCAATCTTCTCCGGTCATCGATGCGGTGATCCTTGCCGTCCCGGAAGCGGATCTGCACTATTGCCGAACGGAGATCGTCGAGCCGCACCGCTTCACCAAGGTCAGTCAGATCATTGCCGGCGGTAAGGAACGGCAGGACTCTGTTCGCCATGCGCTGGCTCAGGTGGACGAAAGCGTGGGCCTCGTCGTCATCCACGACGCGGTGCGGCCTTGTGTCACCGACACCATGGTCAGACAGGTCGTGGAAGCCGCAGCGGCAGATGGGGCGGCCATCATTGCGCTGCCAATGCGGGATACCGTGAAGCAGGTCGGCGGCGATCGCCTCATCGAGCGCACGATCGACCGTAAGCCGTTATGGCTGGCCCAGACGCCGCAAGCCTTCCGGCGAGATTGGCTTCAAGATGCCCATCGGAAAGCACAGGCCGAAGCAATGGTCGCTACGGACGACGCGTTTCTTTTGGAATGGATGGGTTACCCGGTGCGAGTGGTGGAAGGAAGCGGAGAGAACATCAAGATCACGAGACCGGAAGATCTCGTCATTGGCGAGGCCATTCTGGCGTCGCGGCTATCAAGAAGCGATGGTCATTAGCGCTGGTCGTCCGTCAATGGGAGGAAGCGCACGCATGTTGACTCTGACCATTGACTGTTGACCAATTACCTGTAGGAGGTACATGCGAATCGGTTATGGTTACGACGTGCATCCATTGGCTCCGGGGCGAAAGCTCACGCTCGGGGGCGTGGATATTCCACACAGTAAGGGCCTGCTGGGGCATTCCGATTCCGACGTGCTGGTGCACGCCGTCTGTGACGCCTTACTGGGCGCAATGGGAGAAGGCGATCTCGGTCGGCACTATCCGAGCTCGGATGCGCGGTACAAGGGCATCTCCAGTCTCAAATTACTGGAAGACGTAATGAGCAAGCTCAAGGCCAAGGGCTATCGGGTTGGCAATATCGACACCGTCATCGTTGCTCAGGCGCCGCGGCTCGCGCCGCACCTGGCCGCCATGCAGAAGACAATGGCGGAAGCGGCAGGCATCGACTCTGATCGCATCAACGTGAAGGTGAAAAGCGGAGAGGGGCTCGATGCGGTAGGGAAGGAAGAGGGGATGATCGCCCACGCTGTGTGTTTGATTGAACCCATCTGAGCGTCGTAGAATATGACAATATGTTGAACGCGATTCGGCAAGACCTCAAAGCCGTGTTCGATCGCGACCCCGCGGCTACCGGCAAGTTGGAGGTCATTCTGACCTATGCCGGCTTTCATGCGCTGCTGGCCTATCGCGTTGCCCATTGGCTGAAATCTCATGGCGTTCCATTCGTGCCGCGCGCCATTTCTCAGATCGCCCGATGGCTGACCGGCATTGAGATCCATCCTTCAGCCCGGATCGGTACCGGATTTTTCATCGATCACGGCATGGGCGTCGTCATCGGGGAAACCGCTGAAGTCGGGGATTATGTGACGCTGTTTCAAGGGGTGACGCTCGGCGGAACCGGCAAAGAGCGCGGAAAGCGCCATCCGACGCTTGGTAACCATGTCGTGGTCGGTGCCGGGGCCAAGATTCTTGGAGGCATTACGATCGGCGACAACGTGAAAATCGGGGCGAATTCCGTCGTCCTCAAGAACGTTGTAGCCAACTCGACGGTCATCGGCGTGCCCGCCAGGGTTATCAAAACGCAGGGCGAGCGGCTGCCGGATGCGACCATGGACCACATCAATCTGCCGGACCCCATCAGCGACCGCTTTTTGGCTCTCGAACAGGAATTGATCGAACTCCGCAAGAAACTCGAAAACCCCGACGACCCTTCTTCCCGCTGATTCTTTGCCTGCCAGTTCTTCTCTTGCCCGTCTCTTTCGAGCACCCCCTCTATCTTCCTAGACTCAGCTGTTTTTGCAGTCTTCACCGAGCGGCTCTATTCGTCCTTATAGCGGAGGTCGCGCTCGCTGGAGAGGGAGAGATGCGTCTCTCCCCATTGATGGACACTCTTGAGATTCCAGGGTTCCTCAATGGCCACGGGTTTGAACCGCAGCCCGTAGATGCCACCGTATACGAGATGGGCGAGACCCGACCCCGAGTCCTCGACGCGTTGCGCGTAAGCGGGACAGGCAGGCGTTTCCGAATCGTCGCTCCATCCGGTGATCCAATACCATTCTCCGGAGGGATTCCGGTCATAGAGTCGCACCTGCACGACCGGCCTGGCCGGTCCCGCCTCTTTGAAACGTGCGAAGAAGCCGTCTTGGCAGTTTTCGTTGGATTCGACTTCGACGATCACGTGCGATCCTTTAAGAGAACTTGGTTGTCATAGTCCGAGGCATCGGCGGGAGAAAGACGAAGGGCCCGGCGGTCACCCGCCGGGCCCTTCAGCTTGCTAACCAGTTGAACCGAGTACGCTTTAGTACATCCCTTCCATGCCGTGGCTATGTCCCGCATGGCCGCCGGCCGCTTCCTTCTTCTCTTCGGGGATGTCCGTGATCATGACCTCGGTCGTGAGCATGAGGGCCGCGACGCTGGCAGCGTTCTGCAGCGCAGTGCGGGAGACCTTCGTCGGATCGATGATGCCCGCCTTGATCATATCCACATACTCTTCTGTCGCCGCGTTGTAGCCGGCGTTGGTGTTCTTGTCGTCACGAACCTTTCCCATCACGACCGACGCTTCACCACCTGCATTGTTCACGATCTGGCGGAGCGGCTCCTCCAGGGCGCGCCGGATGATGTCCAGGCCGACTTTCTGCTCTGCCGGAACATCCTTGATGCTGTCGAGCGCCTTGATGCAGCGGAGATACGCCGTTCCGCCGCCCGGGACGATGCCTTCTTCCACCGCCGCTTTGGTCGCGTGGAGCGCGTCCTCAACGCGGGCCTTCTTTTCCTTCATCTCGGTCTCGGTCGCCGCGCCGACGTTGATCACGGCCACGCCACCCACGATCTTCGCCAGCCGCTCTTGCAATTTCTCGCGATCGTAGTCGGAGGTCGTCTCTTCGATCTGGGCCTTGATCTGTTTCACGCGGGCCTCGATCTTCTTCGGATCACCATAACCCTCGACGATCGTGCTGTTGTCCTTGTCGATCGTCATGCGCTTGGCGCGGCCGAGGTCGGTGAGCTTCACGTTTTCCAGCTTGATGCCGAGATCTTCAGAGATCGTCTGGCCGCCGGTGAGGATCGCGATGTCCTCCAGCATGGCTTTGCGGCGATCGCCGAAGCCGGGAGCCTTCACGGCCGCCACGTTCAAGGTGCCGCGCAGCTTGTTGACCACCAGGGTGGCCAGTGCTTCTCCTTCGACTTCTTCCGCGATGATCACGAGCGGCTTGCCCATCTTGGCCACCTGCTCGAGGATCGGGAGAAGATCCTTCATGCTGCTGATTTTCTTTTCATTGATCAGGATGAGCGGCTCTTCGACTGAGCATTCCATCCGCTCGGCGTTGGTGACGAAGTAGGGAGAGATGTACCCGCGATCGAACTGCATGCCCTCGACGACGTCCAGCGACGTGGTCATCGACTTGGCTTCTTCGACCGTGATCACGCCGTCCTTGCCGACCTTATCCATCGCTTCCGCGATCAAATCGCCGATGGTCTTGTCGTTGTTGGCGGAAATCGTGCCGACCTGGGAGATTTCGGTCTTGTTTTGACAGGGTTTGCTGAGCTTCTTCAATTCGGCGACGACGGCTTCAACGGCCTTGTCGATGCCGCGCTTGATTTCCATCGGATTTGCGCCAGCGGTAATGTTCTTTGCACCTTCGCGGAAGA
>DASUXH010000372.1:0-3244 GCA_036378015.1 Nitrospira sp.
GCCGTGCTTTTTCGACTGTTCCTTGACGCCCTCCAGCGCATCAATCAAGAGCAGTGCCGCTTCCGCACGCGCCGCCCCCGAAATCATGTTCTTGAGGAATTCCTTGTGGCCGGGCGCATCGATGATGATGTACTGCCGGCCCTTCCAATTGAAGAACGTCCGTGCCGTGTCAATGGTAATGCCTTGCTCCTGTTCTTCGAGAAAGGCATCGAACAAGAAGGCGTATTCGAACTCTTTCCCCTGCTGACGGCAGATGGCCTGGACCTTCTCGAGCTTGCCGTCGGGCAGCGAACCGGTATCGGCATAGAGACGTCCAAGCAAGGTGGACTTGCCATGGTCCACGTGGCCGACGATGACAATGTTCAAATGTTCAGAGGATCTGACGGTGTTCACCGCGGTGCTACATGTATCCATCTTTTCGCAACAACTCCATCCCTCGTCCTTCATCCTGGGCTCGGCCGGACCGTTCGGCCACGGTCGTGTGGCGCAGTTCTTCAATGATGTCGTCGACCGTCCTGGCCGTCGACTTGATGGGCATCGTGCAGGGTGCGCAGCCGAGACTGCGGTACCGCGTCCCGTCGCCCTTGTCGAGGTAGAGGTCTATAAAGGGAATGTTTTCGAGTTTGATGTATTCCCAAATGTTGATCTCCGTCCAATCCAATAATGGGTGGATACGGATGTGGGTGCCGGGAGGAAAGGTCGTCTTGAATTGGTCCCACAGTTCGGGCGGTTGGTCTCGAAAATCCCAGTCGCCGTGCTTGTCACGAGGGGAAAAATACCGCTCCTTCGCTCTCGTCCCTTCTTCATCGGCCCGGACGCCCAAAATGACGCCCGTATAGCCCTTCTGCTCGAGCAACTGCTTGAGCCCGTTCGTTTTCAAAGCGGTACAACAGGTAACGCGTCCTAGCGCGTGGTTCATGCCGGCAGCAAGCGCTTCCTTGTTTTGCCCTACCACGAGATTGAGATGCCATTCCCGGGCTAGACGATCGCGATATTCGATCATTGCGGGGATCTTGTAGCTCGTGTCCACGTGGAGCAGCGGAAACGGCACATGACCGAAAAATGCTTTGCGGGCGAGCCAGAGCAGCACTGTCGAGTCTTTTCCCATGGACCACAGCATGGCAAGATTGTCGAAATGCTTGTAGGCTTCTCTAAGGATGTAGACGCTCTGGTCTTCAAGTTGGCGAAGGTGTTTCACGAGACTCCTGTGAATCGCCTCAAAAGTTTTGGGCGACGGCTACCGGCGTTTGAGTGAGCGCTTCCAGTTTTCTTGCAGCGCCGCCATCCTCGAGGGCTCGACGGGCCAAAGACATGCTGTCGGTCAACGACCCGCCTTTGCCACCGGCATACAGTAACAGGCCGGCATTGAGCAGCACCCAATCGCGCTGTCCGCCGCCCACCTGGTTATGCAGGATGCGTCTGAGAAGATCGGCTTCCTTTTCGCGCTGCTCCGGGGGGTAGCCCGCCATCTCTCGTGAGGTCGCCAGCGGCAGTCCGGCATCCTTGGGGGCCAGGGTCAGGGGTGTGATGCGCTCGTCGCGCAGTTCCAAAACTTTAGTCGTCATGGCAATCGACAATTCCGGGTCTCCTTCGACACCTCTGACCACGAGTGCTCTCGGGAGGCCGAGCATCCGGATCGCTTCGGCGGTTTTCTCGAAATGGGGAGGGTGGCTCAGGCCGACGACTTGTGAGGAGGCGCGAGCCGGATTCAGCAATCTCGCAATTGGATGAAATACGCTCCGCACACCAAGTTCCTGTCTCAGTTCAAGGAAACGATACAAGGGCGGGTGGTACAGCGCGATGTCCAAATATCCAAAGCCATGCTTAATTACCATGTTCGCAACCGTCTTACCCCCCAGATCAATCGGAATGCCTAAGGCCTTGAGGACACCGGCGTTTCCCGCGCGGCCGGGAATACCGTCATATCCATGCATGAGGATGGTTCCGCCGGCGGCAGCCGCCAGGATGGCCGCTCCCGCCAGTGCATGGAAGGTATCCTGCTTGCCGGCATACGACGGCAGATCGACGACGCCGACATCCTGAGGAATGGGCAAAGGCGCCACATAAGACCGTGCAGCGGCGGTAAACGAAGCCAGTTCGGTAACGGACTCCATCTTAAATCGCATCGCGACCAGAAAAGCCCCCACCTGTGCAGCCGTTGCGTCACCTTCAATCAACGCCTGCATGGCCCGCTTGGCTTCATCCCAGGTGAGATCCTTAGAGGCCTTGGGACCCTTGGCAATCTTGGCGATGAATTCCTGCATGCCCATTACGATGCTTTGTGAAGGCCACATTCGGTTTTGTCACGCCCTTGCCACCGGCCGGACCGCGGGTCGTCACCAGGCATGACCGGCTTCGTGCAATGCGTACAGCCGATGCTCGGATAGTGTTGGTCATGCAGCGGGTTGTACGGCACTTCATAGACCTTGATGTACGTCCAGACATCGGTCCACGTCCACCGGACGAGCGGATTGACCTTCACCAGTTCGAAGGTGTTGTCCCACTCGATCGGCTTGGCGTTCGCTCTGGTCGGCGATTGCTCACGTCTGATCCCCGTGATCCAGGCATCGTATCCGTCGAGAATCCGTCTAAGGGGGTCGACCTTCCTTAATTGGCAACAGCGATCCGGATTGCTGGCCCACAGGGCCTCGCCGTGCTGCTGGGCCTGTTGCTGCGGTGTCAGCAGCGATTTCACCTCGTGCACTTGGGTCGGCTTCAATTCATACCGCTCAATGATGCGGTCGCGTGTCGCATAGGTCTCAGGAAACAGAAAATCCGTGTCCAGATAGAACAATCCTATCGACGGGTCGAATCTATGCAGCATATCCAAAAGCACGACATCTTCCGCGCCGAAGCTGCACGCAAGGATGATCCGCGGGCGATAGCGTCCGACCGCTGCCGTCAAAATCTCCTGCGGCTGGCTGCCTTCGAGCGATTCACCCCACGTCTGAATTTCATCTTTGCGCAGCTTCATTTCCTTCCTGTTCTTATCTATCTCACCCGCCCACCCTCGCGGCGCCGAGACGCCGCGTTCACCCCTGGTTACTCGACTTTTTCGACCAGGATCCGATAATGCGCGGCTTCCGGTTCCAATGCTTCTTGTAGGTGCACCACGTGGCCGTCATTCTTTAGACTCATCGGTACGTTCTTGATGGGTTCACCGGCATCCAGCCAGACTTCCAGCTTTTCACCCGCATCCATCATCTCAAGTTTCAACTTCGTCTTGACGTAGTTAAGTGGGCAG
>DASUXH010000373.1:0-7082 GCA_036378015.1 Nitrospira sp.
CTGAGCGAAAAGAACAAGGGGCTCGACAAGATGGTGGAGCTCATCAGCGTCAGCATCGACACTCCCTTCGCCCAAAAGCGGTTTGCCCAAGAAGCCAAGATCACCAACGTGACGTTCCTATCGGACTTTCGCAATGCCGACTTCGGGAAAACGTACGGGCTCTTGTTGAAGGACCCGCACATATTGGCCCGTGCCATCATGGTCGTTGACGCCAGAAATATCGTTCGACACTTGCAAATCACCCCGGAATTAGCTCAACTGGCGGACATGGACGAAGCGTTTCAAGTGGCCCGGAAGCTGATCACCAGCAGTGGAGAAACGCTCAGTAAGAAGTGACACCCCGGTCTGTCCGTCCTAAGTTCGAATCTCCTTCTTGAGGATGTAATGGCGCATTACGACCTCCTCGTCATCGGCACGGGGCCTGCAGGTCAAAAGGCCGCCGTGCAAGCCGCCAAGCTCGGAAAGAAGGTCGGCATCGTCGAACGGAAGGAGATGCTCGGCGGGGTCTGCATCCACACCGGCACTATTCCCAGTAAATCACTGCGTGAAGCCGTCTTGTATCTCTCTGGATTTCGGCAGCGGAACCTTTACGGCGCCGGCTACCGGCTGAAAGCCCACATCACGATCGAGGACCTCGCCTTTCGTGCCAACCACGTGATCGCGAACGAAATTGAGATCGTCAAAAATCAAATGTCCCGGAACCGCGTCGACATGATTTACGGCCGGGCGAGCTTCGTCGATCCGCACCGATTGCGTATTTTGCAGACGACGGGGGAAGTCGACCATACGGCGGACTTCATCGTGATCGCCGTCGGCACCGTGCCGGCCAGGCCAACGGAGATTCCGTTTGATGACGAATCCATCATCGATACCGACGGCATTCTTCGGCTCAAGAGGATTCCTGATTCGATCACCATCGTGGGCGGCGGGGTCATCGGAACCGAATATGCGTCAATCCTGGCGGCAATGGGAATTCCCATCACGCTCATCGACAAACGTCCGCGCCTCCTGGAGTTCGTCGATGCGGAAATCATCACGACCCTTCAAACACAGATGAAAGACATCGGCGTGACGCTTTATCACGACGAGGAGGTGCTCGCGATCGCCAAAGAGGCCGACCACCAGATCAACGTGTGCCTCAAACATGCGAAACCCATACAAACCAGCACGCTGATGTATGCGATCGGGCGTGAAGGCGCGACCAAAGACCTCAATCTTGAAGCGATCGGCGTGACGCCCGATCAGCGGGGACGTCTCTACGTCAATGCCCACTTTCAAACGGCGATTCCGCACATCTATGCGGCCGGCGACGTCATCGGGTTCCCCGCTCTCGCATCAACTTCCATGCAGCAGGGCCGACACGCGTCCTGTCATGCCTTCGGCGTCGCGGATAGAACGGACACCGACCTGTTACCTTTCGGCATTTACGCCATTCCGGAGATCTCGATGGTCGGGAAGAATGAAGAAGAACTGGTCAGAGAGGACGTTCCCTACGGCGTCGGCGTCGCCCGCTACCGGGAAATCGCCAGAGGACAATTGATCGGCGATGAAACGGGGATGCTGAAGCTGCTCTTCCACCGGCAGTCGCGCCAGCTGCTCGGCGTGCATGCGATCGGAGAAGGGGCGACGGAATTGATCCATATCGGACAGGCCGTCATGGCGTACAATGGGAGAATCGAATATTTCATCGACACCGTCTTCAATTATCCGACGCTAGCGGAATGCTACAAGGTGGCCGCCTTGGACGGAATCAACCGGTTGCCGAGACCTTGGGCGCAGCCGACGTCCTGATCATGTCCTTCTCACACCGTCTTCGACAGCTGGCTCAGCCGATTTGGGATGCGCAATTGACCCATCCGTTCGTCGTCGCCCTTGGGAACGGCACATTGCCGGAGCGCAAGTTTCGTTACTACATCCTGCAAGACGCGCGTTTTCTGGGCGACCTGGCTCGGGTCTTCTCTGCTGCTGCGCTGCGCGCGCCGGATTCCAATTCCGCGCTGCGATTGACGAAGCTGGCGGAAGAGACCATCGTCGTCGAGAGGAGTCTTCACGAAGGCTACGGCGCCAAGTGGAAGATGAGCGCCAAGCAAATGACCTCCGTGCCCATGGCGCCGACCAATTACGCCTATACCCGCCACATGCTGGCCGTCGCCCAATCAGGCTCGGCGGCCGAGATTACCGTCGTGGCCCTGCCCTGCGCCTGGATCTATTGCGTGGTCGGCCGTCATTTGTTGCGAAACGGTCCTCCACCCAAGCGTCACCCCTACAGAGACTGGCTCATGCTCTATGCCTCGCCGGAGTTCGCCGATGTGCAGCGGTGGATGCGAAAGAAGGTCGATGAGTGGGCAAAGTTGGCGGGAGAAGCCGAGAAGCGGCGCATGGAGGAGTCGTTTGTGATCAGCTCGCGCTACGAGTGGATGTTCTGGGAAATGGCGTGGAACGAAGAAAAGTGGCCGGTGTGAACTTTTGATGGGCCATGGCTGGCAAGTCTCTTTGCTTGCGCGAGATCACCGTTGACCGCTCTAAGCTTCGCTTGCGCTTGGCGCCGAAAACTCACCACACCAGTTGCTGCGCAAGGTGTGGCTCAAACATTCGTCGCCACTGCCCAAGACAGCCACTACAGCTCAGCAAGAGCGGCAACCCAACGGTGCTCTCAGGTCGCTCCGAGACTTACCAGCCATGGCCCTGGGATAGGAACACCGGGCAGCAGAGAAGGGCTAAGGAACAGGGTCGCTTCGTTAAACGGTCCCCCTGGGCGCGCTAGACAGGGTCAGCCGCAACGTATATATATGCTGACTTTTCTGCGCAGCGGGCGACGCTCACCGACATGACGACGACACTCAAACAGGTACTGACCATTGCCGGTTCTGATTCCGGCGGCGGCGCCGGCATCCAAGCCGACATCAAGGCCATGTCAGCCAACGGCGTGTTCGCGATGTCGGTGATTACCGCCATCACGGCCCAAAATACCGAGGAGGTCACAGAAGTTTTCGAAGTACCGACTTCGGTCATCGCCGCCCAAATCGACGCTGTATTTGACGATTTCGAAGTCGCGGCGGTCAAAACCGGCATGCTCTCGTCGGCCACCATTGTCGAGACAGTGGCGAAAATGTTGAAGCCGCAACAGGTAAGCAACCTGGTGGTCGACCCGGTCATGATCTCCAAGAGCGGTCATACCCTGCTGAAAGCCGACGCCATCGAAGCGATGAAGAAGCAGCTGTTTCCGCTCGCCCTCCTCGTCACACCGAACGTCCATGAGGCGCAGCAACTGTCCGGCATTAAGATCACCTCGCTGGGCGAGGCTCGCCGCGCCGCCAAGATCATTCATGGCTTCGGCTGCAAATACGTGCTCATCAAGGGCGGGCATCTGATCGCCGAACGCGCCACTGACCTGCTCTATGACGGAAGATTCTTCAACATATTCAAGGGCGAATTTATCGAGACGCCTCACACCCACGGCACCGGTTGCACCTATGCATCCGCCATTGCCGCACATCTGGCGCGCGGCAGCGCTGTCGTGGATGCTATTCAGTCGGCCAAGGCCTACGTGACCGAAGCGATCCGCCATGGTTTGGCAATCGGTCACGGCTCCGGTCCGACCAATCATTTCTATTTCCTCGCCGAACGATGAGACAATCGCTCGTATCGTCTTCCGAGACACGGCGCACGGCAAAACGCGGTGCTCCTGCCATCCTGTCGTTGCCTGCAACCCCCTTGGCCTTTCTTCTGACCGGTTCTTCGTGGCTGGGAATCTCCTTTCTGCTCGGCATTGCCTTGATCATCGGATTGGTTCATGGCACACCGTTGCCTCGCTGGTTGAGACCTCTGCATGTGCACGGAGCGATGGTCGGCGGGATTCTGCAGGTCGCGATCGGGGCCTTGTTAGTCTCATTCGCTCGTGAGTCCGAACATAAAGATATGTATTCGAAGTCGCGCTCCTTGCTGTTCATGACATGGAACGGCGCCACGGCAGCGCTTCTCTTGGGATTTGGACTGGGAAACATGACGATCGTCGGCGTCGCCGGGCTTGTATTGACAGCTCCACTGCTGTCGCTCTCAAGAACCGCCTGGACCCACCTCGGCAAAACGGCCGGTGGAGGCATGCATCGGATGGCCTTCGCTGCGCTGCTGGGCGGACTTGCCGCCGGCATCGCGATGGCATTCCGCCTGACAGGCGGATATTACGCCCATGCGCGCCTTGCGCACATTCATCTCATCGTATTGGGGTGTCTGTCGCTGAGCTTCATCGTCGCATTGCATCAAGTCATCCCGCATCTCCTACGAACACCGCCTGCCCTGGTGCCTATGGTGAGGGTCGCCCTCTGGGTACTCCCAGCAGGCTTCGGGGCCTTACTCGCAGGGTTTCTTCTGTCGGCCGTCTGGTTGCAACTCGCAGTGGGTTGGCTGCTCCTTGGGTCCATCGCCTTGTGCATTTTTCATCTTGTGACGATCTGGCTCAAAGCCGGCTCGCCGGGAACGGCCGCGACCGATCACCTGTTGATGGGCTCGTTCTTTCTGCTCCTCGCCACCGTCGCAGGTTTGGCGATGGGCGCCAACTACTTGAGCGATCCCCCCTTCCTGCCGATCGGGTCTTTGCATATGGTCGCCTATACGCACTTGGCCTTCATTGGATTCCTCATGCAGATCGTCTGTGGAGGACTGTCATACCTTGTGCCGGAGCTACTATCCGCCACTCGCGTGCAAAATCATGCGAAGCGAGACATGTATCGCGCTCAACTCGATCAGATCATGAACCGCTGGCGAACGATACAGCTGGCGGGCCTGAGCCTTGGAACGATCGCCTTGTCCGTCCTGGCTTCGCTGACGTGGAATGCGCCGCTCGGCTCATCCTACGTCCAAAGCAGCCTCTGGATCGCTGCGGGGCTGCTGCTCGCAAGCCTCACCTTGTTTGCGGCAAAACTTGGCTGGGCTGTGGGAATGCGGCCATCCTAGCCGCTTCCCTTCCGTACCTCGTAGCCTGCACTCCCCGAACAATTCTGGCCAACCGGCCGGCAGCTAAGTGTCGATTTTTACATTACTTGGCTCTTCTACCCTTAAGCCTGGTTCTTGCTCCGTGTAGAGCAAGAGGGCGGCGGCACGCTCTATCAACGCTCACATCACTGGGTGAGGGGCCACATGAACGACGAATTGACGCAAATCATCCCGGATCCTTGGAAGAGCCTGGTTCACTTTCTGACGATTCCGGTGTCCTGGATTCCTGACATGCAGCGCACGCTGATGGACTTTGTCCTGGCTTCCTCCACAGGCTGGCTGTCCGGCATTTATTACCTGTTGCTCTTGTTTCCCGTGCTTCTCTGGATCGGGGCAGTCTGGTGCACCCATCTGACGCTGTATACGCTCCCGTTCCGCTCGGGCCGGATTGAACTCCTGCGCATGCTGCTGTTGGCCTGGTGGGACACGGCGTTTGCGATCTGGATGTATTGGGTCGGTCTCGGGCGATTTATCATTGTGGTCGCCGGCTGGCTGTTCACACTCGGGAGGCTGGGACTGAATCTGGCGGCGGAAGCGATGAAACAATTGGTGGTGCTGCCCTTCAAAATGACCGGCCAAATGACTCAGAGTTATTTTCAACCCGGCGTGCCGTGGATCGCATTTCTTTTGCTGGTGTTCTGGTGCATCCTGGAGGCAACGATCTTCACGTACACGCTCATGCCGACGGTCACGGAGGTCTTGGCCGGCATCACCGGATCGGACGCCTCGGTCATGACCGGCGCCGTTCTCTACTTGTTCCTCTTGCTTCTGATTATGGGCAGCTTCGCCTGCATTCAGGTGCTCGCGGACTCACTGAAACACCGCGAGTACAAGTACCTCGTCCAAATGCTGCTGGTCGAAGTGTTCGTGATGACGTTCGAGGTCATGTTTCTCTACCGGGAGCTTGTCGACGCGCTCTCGCCCTGGATCGCCCAGCAGACCGGCGAGCAATTTCGGCCGGGAATTGGGTTCACGCTCTCGCTCGCCACGTTCGGATGGATGGGAGTTCGCGGCATGACCTGGTTTCTGTTCGGCCAATACGGCACGCCTCCGCTCCTGTCCTTCATCTCTCGGCAGCCGATGTATCAGACGGCTTTGTCCACCGACATGGCGCTGGTTGCCGCTGAGCCGCCACCTTGGTGGAAGGCGCCGCTGGAAGACTTCAAGCGCGAGGTCGGTTGGTTGCACGAGAAAGCGGGCGAGCTCATGGAGTTTCTCATGCTGCCGGTGCTCCACGTCGCCGCGGCCCTCCTGAACTTCGCGATGATTCTGGTCGTCGGCAAACCGGTATTCGGCATTCCATTTAAGAGCCTGAAGGACGTCATCGAGACGCGAGAACTTCTGCCCTCGGTGAAGTGGCAGCCGAAGAAGGTGGCTTCATGAGCCGCATGACGCCTTTCTTCACCGCCGCCGTGCTCGCCACCGCCCTGTCGGTGTGCGTCGCGGGCTGTACGCAAGAGGCGGCACAGACGCACAAACCGCACAACACGCTGTTTATCGGCGTCGACGCGAGCGGTTCGTTCAAGAACTCAGGGTATTACGACAATGCGCTCTTGTTTCTCGCACATTATATCTATGGCCATTTGCATGCCCTTGGAGGTCTCGACAAGCCCCAGGCCATGTTCATCGCCAGCGTCGGCGGCAAGGATTTGCGTGAGCCAAAGAGTTTTCATCCGATTCATGATTTCGAAAACAAAGACATCCCGCAAATCGAGGCCGAGCTCCGCAAGTGGTTTCCCCCCGCAGACCGTGTGACCGATTTCAATCCATTCTTTGCTGAAGTGGCGCGCATCACCAAGGAGCGCAATCTGGTGCTGGCGCCCATCAATGTCATGATCATTACCGACGGGGTGCCCGATGCCGCCACGAGCGGTACGACGGCCGGGTCTCAGGCGCTGTATGAAAAAATCGACCTCAAGCCGCTCGAGTATTTATCCCGCAATGTCACGCTGCGTCTGGCCTATATCAGCCCAAAAGTCGGCGACCACTGGCGCAGACATGTTCCCCGTGAGCGCGTCCGCCTCTGGACCGTCGATGGGGAAGTCATGAAAACCTGGCGTGAAAAGCTCGATCCGAATCGCGAGTTGGGC
>DASUXH010000374.1:0-3403 GCA_036378015.1 Nitrospira sp.
ATTGCCACGGGATCGAAAACTATTCACGACATCTCAGTGGGCGTGCCTCCGGCGAACCGCCACCGACGCTCATCGATTACTTTCCGAAGGATTACCTTCTCATCGTCGACGAATCGCACGCGACCATTCCGCAAGTGGGCGGAATGTACGAAGGCGATTACTCCCGCAAACGGACACTGGTGGATTACGGGTTCCGCCTTCCGTCCGCGGTCGATAATCGTCCACTCAAGTTTCACGAATTCGAACGGTGTACGAACCAGGTGATCTATGTGTCCGCCACGCCGGGTCCCTATGAGTTGGAGCACACCGGCGGAGCAGTGGTTGAACAAATTATCCGGCCGACCGGTCTCCTGGATCCAGTGATCGAAGTCCAGCCTGCTAAAGGGCAAGTCGATCATCTGCTCGGCGAAATCCGGGAAGAAACCGCGCGGAGCGGACGGGTATTGGTGACGACGCTCACCAAGCGCATGGCCGAGGACTTGTGCGAGTACTATCATGAGTTGGGCGTGAGAGTGCGGTATCTGCATGCCGACATCAAGACGCTGGAACGGGCGGAGATCATCCGCGACCTTCGGCTCGGTCAATTCGACGTGTTAATCGGCATCAATCTTCTCCGCGAGGGACTCGATCTCCCTGAAGTCACGCTGGTCGCCATTTTGGATGCGGACAAGGAAGGGTACCTGCGCTCGCATCGCTCGCTCATTCAAACGGCCGGTCGCGCTGCCAGGAACGTCCTTGGCCGGGTGTTGTTTTACGGAGATGCCGTCACTGACTCCATGCAACGTGCCATGAGCGAGACGGCGCGACGACGCGGTATTCAGGCCGCGTTCAACGAGGCGCATGGCATTGTACCGATGAGCATTCAGAAAGCCGTGTTGAGGCTCGAGTATGCGGAAGCCTATGCCGAACCAGAACAGCTGATGCTGGCCGCAGAGTCACCCGCTCAGTATTCGGAAGACGATGAAGCCGTCGAACAACAGATCCGACGCCTCGAGTTGGAAATGAAAGCTGCGGCAAAGGAACTGGAGTTCGAGCGGGCCGCGGCGATCCGCAACAAGATCCGCGCGTTGAGATTGCGGGAGCTTGAGTTGAAATCGGGCGGCTAACGACACTAGACGTTTTTATACAGATAGATACCGAGAAGCATGCCGAGGATGCTCAACAAGCTGATCTTGAAGCTGAATCCCAGCGTGAGTTTGAGAAGAATGAGATCGATGGTCAGTGGAGGGCTGATTCCCGGTGTAAAATTCGTAGCAAAGATGTTTTGAATCGTGCCTTGCGGGGCCATCACTCTTAGAATTTCACCAAGGATACCGCCAAGTAACCCGCCGATGAGCAGGAACACCAGCAGCAACCAAGGCGATTTTCTCACGTCGACGGCCTCTTAAGCTGTTGATCGGACTCACTGATTCTTCGAGGACGACGATATCGAACGGGGTGCCACCTGTCAACCAGAATGGCGCTTCTGCGCCTTGACATCTCTGGGAGGCTCCATTAGACTGCCCGGTGCTCTTTTGCTAGATTTTTCGAGGCGATCGAAGTTAGGAGCCTGTTCGATACTGCCCTTCGCCTGCGGCGAATGATGCACAGGCCTCTGCACTGTTCTCGGCTCTGATAAATCCTTACGGTAATACGAACAGGCTCCCTAGCTAAGGATTCGATTCCTTTTTCTGCATAACCGCCATGCTGGAAGCACTCAGCGAGAAATTCGAAAAAATTCTAAAAAAACTTCGCGGAACCGGTGTCCTCACTGAGGAAAACATCGCCGAAGCGTTGAAGGAGGTCCGTCTTGCGCTCTTAGAAGCAGACGTAAACTTCAAGATTGTCAAAGACTTCGTCGAGCGTGTCCGCGAAAAAGCGATAGGGCAAGAAGTGTTGCAGAGCCTGACACCCGGTCACCAGGTTGTGAAGGTGGTCTGGGACGAACTGCGGTCGATGATGGGTCAGGAGCGAGCGGGGCTTTCCCTCGCCCCCGTCCCTCCCACCGTTCTCATGATGGTCGGCCTTCAAGGATCGGGAAAAACAACTTCTTGTGGCAAACTCGCCAGGTTCTTCAAGCAGCAGGGGAAGCGTGTCCTGCTTGTCGCCGCCGACCCCCGCCGCCCCGCCGCTGCAGACCAGCTTTCCAGTATCGGACGCAGTTTGGATGTCGATGTTCACCGGCAGGAGCAGCCGGGGACGACGGCACAGGACGTGGTCCGCGTCTGCCAGACCGGTGTCGAGCGCGGTCGGTCGCAGGGCTTTGACGTGGTCGTACTCGATACCGGCGGCCGTTTGCACGTCGATGACGAACTCATGAACGAACTGGCTGCCGTTAAATCAGCGGTGACGCCGAATGAGGTCTTGCTCGTCGCAGATGCCATGACCGGTCAAGATGCCGTCACGATGGCCGCTCAGTTCGATCAGCGTGTCGGGCTCACTGGCATCATTCTGACGAAAGTGGAAGGCGACGCACGAGGAGGGGCGCTGCTTTCCATTAGGGCTGTCACGGGCAAACCGGTCAAGTTTCTGGGGATCGGTGAAAAACTTGACGCGTTGGAACTGTTTCATCCCGACCGAATGGCCTCCCGCATCCTCGGGATGGGTGATGTACTGTCGCTGATCGAAAAGGCTCAGGAGACGTTCACACGCGAGCAGGCGGAAGAAGCACAGAAGCGGCTCAGCACGAATACGTTCACGCTCGAAGATTTTCGTGCACAACTCGGACAAGTCAACAAACTGGGCTCTTTGGACCAAATCCTGAGCATGCTTCCTGGCGGTCAGAAATTAAAAGGCGCCATGGAAGGGCAGGTGCCTGAGCGCGAGCTGAAGCGAGTCATGGCGATGATCGATTCGATGACCATGCGGGAGCGTCGCGACCATACTGTCATCAACGGGAGCCGGAAAAAACGCATCGCGCGTGGAAGTGGAGCGAGCGTCATGGAGGTCAACCGGCTCATCAAGCAGTTCCTTTCCGCTCGGAAAATTGCGAAGGTCATGACCGGAACAGGCGGACGCCACCAGCTGGCGCAGCTGCTGCGTTCAATGTAATGCCGGGCTCGCCGGCAGCATTGCGTGCAGCGAGGGCAAACGAACAGTGAATTACGCTGCCGACAACAGACCGCTGGAGGCAGCCCATGAAGGAGGATAGACAGTGGCCGTTCATTTGAGATTGACGAGAACCGGACGACATAAGCGACCGATTTACCGCGTGGTTGCGGCGGATTCACGAAAGCCGCGCGACGGCCGCTTCCTCGAAATTTTGGGGATTTTTGACCCATTGAAGGATGCGGGACTTCCTGAACTCAAGCAGGAACGTGTGCTTACCTGGCTCCATCAGGGGGCACAGCCGACGGTGACCGTGAAAACCCTGCTTCGACGTTCTGGAGTATGGAAACAGTTTGAGACGGAAAAGGCTGCCAAG
>DASUXH010000375.1:0-2764 GCA_036378015.1 Nitrospira sp.
GTCACCGTCGCAAACAATCATGTGCTCGACTATGGGCCGGATGCGCTTCTGGATTGTTTGAACTTGCTCGATCGGGACGGCATCAAACGTACCGGGGCCGGCACGACGATGGAGGAGGCGCTCGTCCCGGCTGAATTCGCCTTGCCGGAAGGACGGCTGGCGGTGATCGCGCTCACCGACAATGAGCCGGACTGGGAAGCCTCCCCCTCACGAACCGGCGTGAATTACGTGAGCTACGACGGTGGGGGACTCATCGAACCCTATAGGTCTCGCATCGCGCAGGCGTTAGCCGTCTCGCGACGCCGCGCGGACTTCGTGATTGTCAGCGCCCATGTCGGCCCAAATTGGGGGGCTCCCTCACCTGCGATGCAGACGCTGGCGCATGACCTCATCGGCATGGGAGCGGATCTTTATTGGGGACATTCCAATCACACGCCTCAAGGGATTGAGTACTATAAGGGAAGGGCCATCCTCTATTCCACGGGAGACTTCGTGGACGACTATCTGGTCGATAAAACTGAACGCAACGACCTCTCTTTTTTGTTCGTGTTGGAGATAGAGAAGAACCGGATGTTAAAGATTGCCCTGTATCCAACAGCAATCGAGGGCCTGGTGGTCAGACGCGCACACCGGGACGAATGGGATTTTCTCGCGCGGACCATGCAGGGAAAATGCAAGCCGTTCGGCACCAAGATGCGCATCGAGCATGAGATCGGAACGATCAGCGTGAGGTGAGTGCAACACAGCTGGGGACATTTCCCGCACCAGGCCGACAGGAAGTTCGGGGCATCCGCTCGACCCAATAGGCGGCATCTAGGAATGGCCACGCGGAGAATGCCGTTCATCCGCTTTCGGAGGTCGCGAGGCGAACCTGATGTGCATTAAGGGGTGGCTGGGTGCACATCGGTGAGGAGGAACGATGAATCATCGCGCGCTGCTATGGCTGATCGCTATCGTACTGCTCATCACAGTCGGCTGCATTCCTCGCCATCCGCCGCACACACCGCAGCCGCTTGGTATGAAGGACGCGCCGACAGTGCGATAGTCGTCCATGGAGGACGGACCTTGGTAGCGAATAGCGGTTGAATGGGAAGACTCTCGTGTTTTTCGCGGCGAGTTGTGAGCGAAGGTTCTAACGAGTCCATGCCCTAGGACGGAACTGACGGTATATGCCAAAGGAATTTGCCATCTTTGCCGGTACGGCCAACCCTGACCTGGCGTCTGCGATCGCGGCCGAGTTGAAAGTGCTGCCCGGTGCGCGCTCGATCAAGCGATTCCCGGATGGAGAGATTTCGGTTGAACTGCTGGAGTCGGTACGCCGAAAGGAAGTGTTTCTCCTCCAGTCACTGTCGCCTCCGGTGAACGATCATCTCATCGAATTGCTGGCCTTGGCCGATGCCTGCCGGCGGTCTGCGGCTGCCCGAATCACGGCCATCGTCCCGTACTTAGGATACGCAAGGTCCGACAAGCGGCATGGTCGGCGCCAACCCATCGCTGGCAGGATGGTCGCCGACGTGATGGAGGCGGTCGGCATCGACCATGTCCTCACGATGGATCTTCACGCGCCGCAAATCGAGGGATTCTTTCACATTCCGGTGGATAACCTTTCGGCGGTCCTCACGCTCTCCAACGCACTCGGAAATAAACCGGCTACTGGACTCGTCGTCGTGGCGCCGGATGCCGGGGCCCTTCGAATGGCGACGGAGTATGCACAGCGTCTCAATGGGACAGTTGCTGTCCTCCATAAGCGGCGAGAAACCGGCACACGAACGCATGTTACTCATCTGGTCGGTGACGTCAGGGACAAACCCTGCCTGATCGTGGATGACATGATCTCAACCGGCGGCACCTTGGAGTCCTGCATCGAGGCGCTTTCCCGAGCAGGCGCTCGACCCGACTTCACCATCGCAGCGACACATGGCCTGCTCCTTCCTGGAGCTCGCCAGAAGCTCGCGCATGAAGCCGTGAAAAGGATACTGATCACAGACACCATCGCCGGGGCCCCACCAGATTGGATTTCTTTGGAAGTCATTTCAATCGCCCCCGTCGTTGCAGAGGCAATCAAACGACTCCTCGAACACGAGTCTCTTGGCGAGCTATAAGATGAACAATCGGCTGATGCTCCTGCTGTGCGGGTTGATGATCATGACGACGTCATCGGTCTTTGCTGAGACACCTCCCGGCTATCCGGGGCAGGGTCAAAAGCTTTACGAGCAGCACTGCCTCCGATGTCATGGCGGCAGATTTGACGGGAATGGACGGGACGCAGACTCACTGCGGTTGCGGCCGACCAACCTGCGCACGTACCTCATGATGGGTAGAGGATCGTCTGATTTGGAGAGAGTGATCCGAGAGGGCCGCAAAGACACGCCGATGCACGGGTGGGGCACCGTCTTCACCGATCAGGACATCTATGATTTGGTGGCGTACATTCGGAGAGAGATACCGCAGATAGAAGTGAAACCTTGAGTCCGCTTCCAATGACGCGTACTTCATGCAACTGTTCTCGAAGGTCAGCGGCGAGGTGAGATTGAGAGATAGGGTTCTCGCCGATTGTCGCGATTTTCCCCTTTTCAGAAGTTCGGGCTGACGATTTGTGCCACAGGCGTTCTTCTTGAGTGACGCCTCCGGACGACGCCCGTGGATTTCTCGGTGTTACGGCCGGTGGCCCCCACCTTGCAGAACCGTTGCTCAGGGAGGCCGTTGTGACCTGGGCCATCATCAGTAAGCCGCGACCAGAGCCCCATGCTGCTCCAAATCTCTC
>DASUXH010000376.1:0-5626 GCA_036378015.1 Nitrospira sp.
GAACAGCCACACGTCGGAGGCGCGGGCTCAGGCGCGGGCGCTGCTCGACGTTCACCGGCAACGGGAAGCCATCTACGAGACCACCCTCAGGCGGCTCGATCAGACGTCACGGTTCCTCGAACGTTGGAAGTCGATGTTCAAGGAGCAACAGCACGAACTGCCGCTCTCGGCGCGGCTGGAGGCATGGTGGCAAGGGGCCGGGGAACGGGCCGCGGCGGTATGGAATTGGGAAGTGTTCAACGCGGAAGACACGATCGAAGTGGAAGGAAAAAAGATCACAGGCCATCGCAGCGTCACCGTCGGCAAGATCTGTTCGGCGCTTGTGATCCTCTCGATCGGATACTGGCTCTGTCTCTATTGTGCGGCGCTCCTGGGCCGTCTCGCCATGAAACGCTTCGGCGCCGCCCCGGAACTGGCCAACCTGCTTCGACAGTGGAGCCAGGCCTTGCTCCTTACGCTGCTGATCGTGACAAGCCTGGTCTGGGTCAAAATTCCTTTGACGATCTTTGCCTTTCTCGGCGGCGCCTTCGCCATTGGGGTCGGCTTCGGCGCCCAGAACCTGCTCAAGAACGTCATCAGCGGCATCCTGCTTCTCATCGAACGGCCGTTGCGCGTCGGCGACCGGATCGAAGTGGAGAATGTACGGGGGCGAGTGACGACCATCGGCCTTCGGTCGTCCACCGTCAGAGATGCCAAAGGCGTCGTGACCCTCATTCCGAACAGCACCTTTCTCGAGCGATACCTCACAAACTGGACCTATTCGAGCCGCATCGGCAGATTTTCGCTTCGGGTCGGCGCGCCTTACGGCTCTTCCACCCAGACCGTCATGGATCTGCTGGTCGCTCTGGCTGCGGGCCACCCACGCGTCCTAAAAACGCCGAAGCCCCAGGTGCTCTTCGAAGAATTCGGCAATCAGGCCCGTATTTTCACGTTAAATTATTGGCTGGAAATTCGGTTGGATATTGATCCCAATGAAGTCGCCAGCGAGTTGCGATTCACCATCGAGCAGAAGTTTGAGGAAGCCGGACTCAAGATCTTGCCTGCCGCATGATGGTCCGTTGACAGAAATATAACCTCATCCTAGACTAGCGCACTTCTTGGAGCATCCTATGCTGCTTGAACGGAGACAAGGCCTCGACCAGCCGCTCCTCTGCTATGGCATCGGAGTCATCTGCCTTTGCGTGGTCATGTTCATGCTGGGTAGTACGATGACGCTGTGGACGATGCAGTTTGCTTTCGATCAAGCGGATAATCCCGTCCTCGAAGGGCACTCGGTGCCTACGGCCGTTTCGAATCTCACCCCTGCAATGACTATAACCCCCACCGGTGAACCGCCGCCCCTGGCCAAGCGCGAAGTCAACGAACAGGGTTTGCTGCGCCCCCCCAACACTCGAGCCTGAGCGCTCTCATTCTTCACCGGGCATGCCAAGACCCGGCAGCGCAAGACGTTCGAAGGATTGCGCAGCCGTCTACGGGACATCTCGCTTTCGGAAACCGAAGAGGAGTTCAGCATGAGTGACTCACACCTGACATATTGTTGTCCAGCTTGCCGACGAGTCAAAGATCAGCGTTGCGACGGATCGGTGGAACAGGACTGGTGCACCATGTCGGACTATGTCCAACGCCATCCTGTTCCCGCGCAAGACATGTTGCTCTCGGAATTTTATTGCACCGACTGCTCTGCATCGTACGACCGACTCGTGCAGTATAGCCGCACGAGCCAGTCCTGTTTCCTGCCCTCGTAATGAGACCGGTCAGCCTCGCGACGCGAGGCTGACCTTACCCCAAGAAGAGTAACCACAGATAAAGCGTGCTCAAGAGCAGCGAGCCGACCATCACCGGGAAACCGATCAGGAAAAACTGCCGGTAGCTGATCGGATGTCCGGCTTTCCTCGCCAATTCCGCGATGACGACATTGGCGCTCGCGCCGATCAGCGTTCCATTGCCTCCCAGACAGGCGCCAAGCGCGAGGGCCCACCACAGCGGCAGAATATCCGGTTGATGAACCAGCGTGGTCTGATCGGCAATTTCCGGATGCAGCGAACGTGCAAGATCGACGACCAAGGGATTCATAGCGGCCACGTATGGAATATTGTCGAAAATGGCGGAGAGCAATGCGGACCCCCATAAAATCGTGAACGTCGAAGCCGCCGGATGCCCCTGTGTGAACAACAGCAGCTGTGCGGCGAGCATACGGATCACACCGACCTTGACCAGCGCGCCGACGAGAATGAAGAGGCCGATGAAGAAAAAAATGGTCTTCCATTCCACTTCGGCTAGAAAGGACAACTCGTCACCGTCACGCTTGTCGTTCGCCCGCCCAATCAACATAAACATGCTGGCGCCTAATAAGGCGATCGTCGCGGGCTCCACATGGAGCATGCTGTGAAGGCCAAAGGCAACGTTGACGATGCCCAGGAGCCATACGCAGCGGCGCAAGAGGCGTGGATCCCGGATCGCATCTCTCGCCTGCAAGCCCAGCAGCGCTTCCTTGAGATGAGGCGCTACCTGCATGCTACGTCCATAGAACAGCCGAAGACAGGCCAGGAACACGCCCATAATGATGACGACGACCGGACCGAGCACGATGAGAAATTGCAGGTAGCCCAATTCCGCTTTGCTGGCGATCATGATGTTGGGAGGATCTCCCACCAGCGTGGCCGTTCCCCCGATGTTTGAGGCGATCGCCTCGACGATCAAAAACGGCACAGCATTCACCTGAAGCCGGTTGGCGAGGGACAACGTGACCGGCGCCATCAAGAGCACCGTCGTGACATTGTCGAGCATGGCGGACAGGACGGCAGTGACGACGGCCAGCAATACGAGCAGGCGAAAAGGCTGCGCCCCGGCGCGCTGCGCCGACCAAATCGCCAAAACCTCGAAGAGGCCCGTGGTGCGGACGACGTTCACGATGATCATCATGCCGATCAAGAGAAAAACGACGTTGTAGTCGACGCCGAACTCCCGTGAATAAAATGCTTCCTCCTGGGTCATCACCCCTGACACAATCATGAGCGCTGCCCCGCACAGGGCGACGATCGTCTTATGAATCCGCTCCGTGACGATGAAGGCATACGAAACGACAAAGAGCAGGAGGGCAACTGAAAGATCGGAGAAAGGCGACATGATGTCTGTGATGTTCCTCAAGCCGCGGCGCGGCTGACCCCGGCATGATGACAGAGAAGGAAAGAAAACAGCAGGTTACCAGGAGCGGAAGCGACCACAATCGAGATGGACGAAGTCTGCACGAGGATAATATCCCACGCCGCCAAACTGCAGCTTGAGAGCCGCCTGCCGGATTTCCCTGGGACGGACGCCGGGAATGAAAAAGTCGACTGCCTGTCCTTCGACATGCAAGCTATGTCTGGCGGCGCGACGGCTTCGTTTGACCAGAAGCGCATTGTACGACGGCGAACGATAGCCCGAAATTACATGGATCTCTCCTGCGCCGCCAAGAGCCTTTTGCACGAGATTGAGGTGCTCAATGACGCGGGGATCCATCGCGGCCACTTCTCCCGTGTGATGACAACGGAGAATGTGATTGATGTCGTCCAGCGCCGTCAAATCGTACTGTCCGCGTTCGTCACGATACCGCAGGCGCAGCCGCTCATCGGTGTGGACGTTGTAAAATGACAGTTCGCCTTCTGGAAGTGTGTGCGCATGACCGAATGCCAGACGCGGCAGGCTCAGCTTGCCGGCCAGGGACAGCGCCCCTGCCATGGATGTTTTAAGTAATGTCCGTCTGGTCCAGGACCAATCGGCAGTGAACACGGAACGGCTCCGCGAAGAGTGTTGGGGTGGCTACGTACGTAGCGAGGAGCCTTGTATCAAATAGACCGCAACAGGTCAATCGGTATTTTTCAGAGGTTGTGTGCGATTCGGCGGGCGAGACAGCATGCGCCACAAAAAAATCGCGTAGATGCCTGTAGATGACCCTAGGGTCGAGTCCTACTGACGCCGACGATTTCTCGCTAGACAGGTCGGCTCAAGACGGGTAATATCACGCAACATGGAGCCACGAGCGAGCATGGCCACGATTCTGGTCATAGATGATGAAGACTCCATCCGACATCTCCTGAAGGATGTGCTGGAGAAGGCGCAGCATCGAGTGTTGGAAGCGCGGGATGGCCGTGAAGGATTGACGTTATACCAGAAGAACAAGGTTGACCTGGTGCTCATGGACATTTTAATGCCGGGCACCGACGGATTGGAGGCCACCCTGCAGCTGACTCGAGAGTACCTGGACGCCAAGATTATCGCCATGACCGGCGCGCAAGGTGACCGCAATTTCCTCGATGTCGCCAAGCTGTTCGGCGCCCGCCGGGTGTTTGAAAAGCCTTTTGACCTTAATAAGATGGTCGATGCGATCAACGAAGAACTCGCCAGCTGACCTTCGCTTTTTTCACTTCATCGACCTCTCCCCCGACCTTCCATGCATGCAGGACCTTTTCTCCGCACCTCCGGCGCATCTCATGACGGGCGCCCGCCCGCAAGTTCTTTACGGACGAGCCCCCGCATCATTGCAGGATCGGCATACGCCACTTCGCTCAACGCATCCATCAGATGAATCTTTTTTGACGCCGCCAGTTCTTTCGCCCTGAGATAGTTTTTCGCGCTGAATCTGGCGACGGCGGGCTGACCGTTCACGATCTGACAGGCGAGCACTTCCTCTCCGACTTCGAGGGTGCCTCCCTGCTCGACGAGCGTCTTGGCCTGCACCGCGGTAATCCCATGCAACCGCGCGAATTCCTCGATACCGCCCGTTTCGACCAAGCGGCCGTCCGGCATGATGCAAAGCCGCTTGAAATGCGGCGACCAATCCTTGCGGAAATCGACATACTTGACGTCTCCACCCTTCGCGACCGCACGATCCAAAGTGCGATAGTCGAGTCCCAGATTTTTCTGCGCGAGCTTCGCCTTCAACTCATCGGGCAACGTCCTATAGAACACATCTCGCGCCGCAGCCTGAAGCGGGAGAGACCTGATGCGGGTCAATTGCTCCGCTTCGGCGAACTGCATGACATCCAAGACAAACGTCTGCTTAGGAACGGCGTCTCCGCCTTCCAAAACGCAGGCGAAGAGCCCTCGAGTCAGAATCCCGCCTTCCTGCGGATAGACGTAGGTCCCGCCTTCTGTGAGCAGCGCCGTCATGCTGTCGAGCGGCACCCCATAGCTTTCCGAGAGGACCTTGGCGTGAGCGGCAAGATCTTCGGGAAGCGTCATGGCGCAGGCCGTGACGTTTCCCGGCGCATCGAACTCGGAATAATCCTCGATAACGTTGTAAAGAACCGTGGGCTTTGGTTTGTCGGTTCGTTTCTTGATTTTGAACATCGTGTCTTTACCGTTCGATGTGAGTTGGTGCTGCCTTGCGGTGACCGTATGGCGGAAGCGTCAGCAGCCGACGGTCTTCCACCGCCCCGCCGACAGTGAAGTGATAAAGAGATTGCAGGCTCAACCCTTTGATGGACACGATCTCGTGCACGGGATCGTCAAAAAAGCAACCGATGCCGGTCGCGCGCACTCCCGCGGCTTCGGCCTCCAGATACAGCACCTGTCCCAACAGCCCCGCCTCCCAAAACATCCGTGGATACCACCAGGCTCCCCCTTGTCGCAACGGATCTTCGAA
>DASUXH010000377.1:0-3229 GCA_036378015.1 Nitrospira sp.
AGCGTGATCTCTACTATCAGGACGAACTGGCGCGCTTGAGCCGCGATGTTGTCGGCAACTCGCACCTCATCACGCTCTCACGCCCTGATCCAGGATGGACAGGGCCTTCGGGACGAGTAACGACCCTGGTCGCACGGGAGATCCATGATGTGAAGCGGTTGGCCGTCTATCTATGTGGGAACAGCGGGATGATCACAGACGTGACGGGGATCATACAAGGGAAGGGGCTTTGTCCGATTTTTCGCGAAAAATATTACGATGACGCATCCTCTGAAAGCGATGCGTAATGGCCTCATTCCTCGGGTAAGGACCGTAGGGTGTGCCCTATTGACCGTGACTGCAGCCGTCTTGCTTCGCCGAAGATACAGCGTTCAGGCGGTCTATAAAACGAAACTCCATGTAGAACCAGGGATTGCTCATGACGCTGGAGTTGGCATCTGGTTTGCTCTGAAGTGTGACGCCCATCCCGGGGGATTGGCCCCGCGATTGGGAAAATCACGAGGAGGACAAGATGAGAAACACGATTTCCGCTCTTACCGCTGCCGTGGTCATTGCCGTGTATGTCACGGCGTTTGCCCAGGCTCCAGCATCCGATCCGGTCCCTGGCCAGATGCCGGGATCTGGCCAAGAGATGGCTTCGCCGCCTGCACAACCGTCGGCTGAGGTTCCCGGTCTGGGAGAAGAAAAGAAAACCGACAAGCCTGCGAAGACAAGCAAGAGCAAAGGGAAAGCAAAGGTCAGAGGGCACGCGAAAAAGACGAGCAAGAAGCAAGGAGATCGGTAGGGAGGGAAGAGAGTGCGGGCGGCTGGCTCACCGAGAACCGGCCGCCCGGATTCATCCACGGCAGCTCAGGCAGCGGCTTTCGTGACGAGCTTCTTCACTTCCACGTGCGCAAAAATAACGTCGGGCTCTCGCTGCAGCGCTTCATAATAGCTGCGTTCAAATCCGTCGCCTTCTTCTGAAGGACGAATCAATGCGCGCACGTCGGCCAGAAAATGCTCCACTTCGACGGTCGTCAGTTCCTCGCCTTCGTCCAGCAATTCGTCCACGCGAATGACCAGTTGGGATAGCGGGTGCAGCCAAGTAAACCACGGATCGCTCAGCACGAGCTGAAGCAGTTGTCCGGTTGAGCCGACGCGGCCGTTGATGCGTTCGTAGGTAAGCTGCTCGGCAATGATGAGCGCTTTATGCAAAGCGAGTAGGCCTCGGCGCACTTCGACCAGCATCCGTCTGAGGCCTTCCCGAGGTTCTGTTGACGATCCCGTCATGCCTTCATTGTATCAGGTCGAACGAAAAATGTGATCTCTCTCGAAGAAAAACTCGCCGAGGCATGCGGATCAGCGGCCAAGGCGCCCGTTGCCGGAATAGGGAGCAGGGTTAGCGCGCGTCTCGGCGCGCGCAGGGTTGGGAGGGTGTGAAGGAGCGGATGGTGATGGGATGAGCGAACGATTGGGATTGAACGGAAGCACTGGGGCCGGCGTCAATTGGTTGGGAGGCAAGGGTATACCGAACGGCGTCGTCGTCCGCGAAGAAGGATCGCCTTGAGGGGACGAAAATGCGGACGATCGAGAATCACCTGGAAGAAGCGGACTATGTTGTGAACGAATCTCCGGTGCTCCGGCCGAGCTGCTGACGGTCTGCATGCTCTCGAGCGGTTCGACCCGGACTGCGTTGCCGGCTTCGGAAAAGGCCGCAGCCATCAGCAGCCCGGCCGTGGCGATGATACCTGAGAGTTTCTGCACGGCCATGGCAACCTCGTCAAGAAGTTGCCTCTCATCATAACAGAGCGCAGCCGGTCAGGCAGCCTTGGGCAACAGCTTTCTCACACGAAAATGGGCGAGCACGACGTCGGGCGCCCGGTCCAACGCCTCATAATAGGCTCGCTCAAAGCCTTCCCCCTCTACCGACGGATGAAGCAACGCATCAACCTCGTGCGTGAGATGAGCGACGATCTCTTCGGTGATGTCGTACGTATCGTCCTCGAGCAGCTGGTCCATGCGTACGAGCAGATCCGCGATAGGGTGCAGCCAGGTAAACCAGGGATCTTTTTGCAAGAGGTCGATGAGCGCTTCCATGGAAGGAACCGGCCCGCTCACGCGTTCATAGGTCTGCTGCTCGGCAACGATCAGGGCGCCGTGAAGCTTGACGAGATTGTCCCGAATCGAGCGCATGATGCGCCTGCGGGGATCGACGGGGATGAGCGCGGTCGACTCGGATGACGCTCTCATACATTCAAGTGTAGCAGGCTTGCGTGAATCGGCCAGTGCGGAGTGGCGATGAGGCGTCTCCGAAGACGGCAGATGATTTCGGCGCTCAACCGCGCTATTCTCCTGGGCTGTAACCGGCCGGAGGGGTGCCTATGGAACGACGAAGGCATCGGCGTGTGCCTCTACAGATCCAAGGATTTTTGTTGGGAAATTCACACGAGATTGAAGGCCACACACTGGATCTCTCGCTCGGCGGCGCCAGATTTGAAAGCGATTTGGCGGTGTTTCCCGGCAAGACGATCATGGTTCGTCTGCTTGTTCCCGGGGCGGAATCTTTGGTGTCGATCCCCGAGGCGAAGGTGCGGTGGGTGGAAGAACAGACCTTCGGCGTTGAATTCGAAAACGTCCGGCCGGATGAACTCGACGAACTCGAGGAGCTGATCAGCGAGTTCGATGAGACGGAGGAAGGCGGTCACGCGTGACGCGAATGATGCTTCCGCCTCCGGCGTTTCAGTCGTCGCTCAGCTTTCGTAAAAAACGACGACGGTCGCCTTGTTGCACTTGCAGCAAGTGCCCTGCCCGGTCATGGGCGTTTGTCCTGAAGCCTCCGCCGCTTTGACTTGCGCGTCTTCGACTCGTCCGACCTTGTTATAGCAGTCGCTGCAGTAGGTCGCTGTCTTTCCCATAGAACCTCCCCATGAAAAGTCGATTACAGGATGTCCAATGAAGGGACGACTCAAGTATAGCGCGATTGCGCAAAACTGCTTGACCAGAGGTTAGGGAGAGGAAGGTCCTAGAGGCCGGACTCACTGCCGAAGGCGGCGAACAACTGCCCTGTCAAATAGGTGGCATCGGCCGGATCCCTAAAATCTTTCCGACGGATATGGTCGTTGAGAACGCGTCCCTCCGCTGTCCGATGGACATGTGGAAGCGCGAGGTTCATGCGATAGCGCTGAATCGCCCCGGCGACTCGGCTAATAAAGATCACCGTACCGTCCGGCTCCCTTCCCGCTGGTAGTGG